>NZ_JANSHM010000031.1:0-31986 GCF_047461635.1 Synechococcus sp. W55.2
ATCTAAAAAAACCAACTTCATCCTCTTTCCTCTATAAATTATTCTCTCTATCCTAACATAAGATCAACACGACCTAGGTCGTTGTTCTCAATCTTCATCTTCTTGGCAATTTCACAGGGACTTACGATGGTAGCCTTGGGATGAAGAGGTGAATGGGATCCTGCTTGCGTTAGCCTATCGAAGACCGGAAGTAGGGCAGCAGAACTTCGGGGATGTCCTAGAGCCATTCACGGTATCTGCGCAGCCGGGGATCCTGAGTTCCCAAGGAGTTTATTCCCATCCACGCTTTAGAGAGTGAGGGGGTGACAACGACAGAGGTTATTCTGCTCCCCCTGCTTGAACTATAGATTTTTGTCTATAGTTTTTATCGGAAAGTTCAATTTTTATCTATCTCGGTTCGCCGCTAAGATGCCTTTTAAGATTTTTTACAGGATCTCAGCAAGTGTTCCAGTTTGGCCAAGATCCCTGGCCGAAGGAGGATTATGAGCTTGAACGGGCTGGTCACAACTGCATGGCTGATTCCCCTCTACGCTTTGGTGGCGTGGGCGGGAGCGCTGATCTGGTCCCCAGGAATCACCCGGCGCACGGGACCACGTCCGGCAGGTTATTTGAATGCCCTGCTGACCTTAGTGGCTTTCCTTCACAGTGTGGGAGCGCTGGTGGCGATTTGGGATCAGCCGGCGCAGGTCATTCGGTTGCCCTGGCTACAGGTGGGGGATCTGATGTTAGAGCTGCCGCTGCAGGTGTCATCGGTAACTCTGGGGGCCTGCGCTGTGGTGACGGGGCTGAACCTGGTGGCCCAGATCTACGGCTTTGGCTACATGGAAATGGACTGGGGCTGGGCGCGGTTTTTCTCCCTGCTGGGCCTGTTTGAGGGGGGGATGTGTGCCTTGGCTTTGTGCGACTCCCTCTTTTTCAGCTACGTGATCCTGGAGATTTTGACCCTGGGCACTTACCTGTTGGTGGGCTTTTGGTTCAACCAATCGCTGGTGGTGACGGGAGCGCGGGATGCTTTTTTAACCAAGCGCATCGGCGACCTGTTGCTCTTGATGGGGGTAATCGCCATCTATCCCCTGACCGGCTCCTGGGAGTTTGAGGATTTGGCGGCCTGGGCAGAGGCGGTGCAGGCAGGATCTGTCACTGTGGATCCCACCCTGCTGGCCCTGGTAGGGCTGGGGTTGCTGGCCGGCCCCGTAGGCAAGTGTGCCCAATTTCCTCTGCACCTGTGGCTGGATGAGGCGATGGAAGGGCCGATCCCCTCGACGATCTTGCGCAATGCGGTGGTGGTGGGCACAGGGGCCTGGGTGTTGATTCGCCTGCAACCCCTCTACGAGCTTTCCCCAACAGTGCTAAGGGTGATGCTAACCATCGGCGGCTTGACAGCGGTGGGGGGATCCCTAGTGGCCTTGGCCCAGATCGATGCCAAGCGGGCCCTGTCTTATCTGGTGAGCGCCTACATGGGCTTGATCTTTGTGGCGGTGGGCACCGGTCATCCCCAGCAAGCCTATGGGTTGCTGCTGACCTATGCGCCCGCGATGGCCCTGTTGGTGATGGCGCTGGGCATGGTGATCTGGAACAGCATTACCCAGGATCTGCGCTATCTAGGAGGCTTGTGGTCGCGGCGCCCTATCTCGGGGCTGTGCTTCTTGACCGGGATGGCTGGAATCATCGCTTTGCCTCCCTTCGGCTCCTTTTGGGTGCTGACGGATCTCTGGCAGCAGTTGGTGCAACCGGGGCAGGGGTTGTGGGCGGCAGTTGTGCTGGTTACCAATGCGGTGACGGCGCTGGGGCTAACGCGGGTATTTGGCCTTGTTTGGGGGGGCAAACCGCAGCAGATGAGCGAGCGCTCGCCAGAGGTGCATTGGCCGATGACGTTGCCCAGCACCGCCATGATGGGGGTAACGCTGCACATGCCCATGATCCTAGCGGCACTAGGTCTGATTCCCGCTCTGGAAGGGATCCCTGTTGGGGTAATGACGGGATCCAGCTTGACAGGCATTGCCTTGGGAGCCTGGCTGTATCTGCGTCCGCAGCGGCAGCCGGTGGACTGGGCCTTCTTGGCCGACTGGCAGGATTTGTTGGCCAACGACTTCTACACCCCCAAGCTCTACCGGGCCAGTGTGGTGTTTGCGGTACGCATCATCTCTGAGGTTACAGCCTTGTTCGACCGCTATGTGGTAGACGGCTTGGTAAATTTGACCAGCTTGGCGGTATTGGCGGGTGGACAGGTTTTGAAATACACCACCTCTGGCCAGGTGCAAGCCTACGTGCTGACGATTGTGGTGGGGGTGGCCCTGCTGGGCTGGCTGATTCTCTAGGCTTGGGCGATAGCGGGACGGAGTCCTTAGATAAAGAGGGAAAAGACCATGCTGAGTGCCTTGATTGTGTTGCCGATCCTGGGATCCCTGCTCCTGTTCTTAGGCTTGGGGGGGCGAAAGCTGGCGGTGGCCTTGGTCGGGATCCTGCTGGGGATCTCGCTGCTGCTGTTTGCCAACTTTGACCTGCAAGCGGAAGGGCTGCAGTGGGTGCAGCGGTGGGATTGGATCCCGGCAATTGGGCTGAGCTACTCCCTGGGCCTGGACGGGTTTTCCCTGCTGATGGTGGCTTTGAATGGGCTGCTCACGCTGATTGCGGTGCTGACAGCTGAGCCAGAGGTGAAGCGGCCCAACCTCTTATACGGCTGCATTTTGTTCATGAGCGGGTCGGTCAACGGGGCTTTTGTTGCCCAGAACCTGCTTTTGTTCTTCTTGTTTTACGAGCTGGTGCTGATCCCGATCTACCTGCTCATCTCCATTTGGGGCAGCCCCAAGCGGGATTATGCTGCCATCAAGTTTTTGATTTATACCGCCGTTTCCGCCATCTTTCTGTTGGGGGCCTTTTTGGCCATCTACTGGCTGGGGGATCCCCATAGCTTTGAGCTGCTGGAGATCCGCATCACCTCTCTCAGCCCTGTTGCCCAGACCTTGACGCTGTTGGCCTTGATCGTGGCTTTCGGCATTAAGATGCCGCTGATCCCCTTCCACACCTGGTTGCCTGATGCATACGGGGAGTCGTCGCCGCCAGTGGCCATCCTCCTGGGAGGGATCCTCTCCAAGTTAGGCACGTACGGTCTGTTTCGCTTTGGGCTGCAGTTGTTTCCCCAAGCTTGGGCCGACCTGGGTGGGATCCTGGCCTGGTGGGGAGCCATTGCCGTGCTGTCGGGGGCTTTGGCGGCCATCGCCCAAAAAGACATCAAGCGCATGGTGGCCTACAGCTCCATCGGCCATATGGGCTACATCCTGCTGGGCATGGCGGCAGCCACCCCCATTAGCCTGACCGGGGCGATGGTGCAGATGGTCTCCCATGGTCTCATCTTGGCGCTGCTGTTTGATCTGGTGGGCTTGGTGGAGCGCAAAGTGGGAACGCGGGATCTGAACGTACTCAACGGCCTGCTCAACCCCTTGCGAGGCTTGCCCACAGTGAGCGCCCTGCTCATCTTGGGGGGGATGGCCAGCGCCGGGATCCCTGGCCTGGTGGGCTTTGTGGCGGAGTTTTTGATCTTCCAGGGCAGCTATCAGGATTTTCCTTTGCCGACTTTGATCAGCATCTGTGGCACCGGTTTGACGGCGGTGTACTTCGTGATTTTGCTAAACCGCACCTGCTTTGGCAAATTGGACAACCGTACCGCCTACTACCCACGCGTGCACGGCTGGGAGCGGATCCCGGGGCTGATTTTGACGGCCTTGATCGTTTGGTTTGGGATCCAGCCCATGAGCCTGGTGAAATGGCCACAACCCTTGGCGTTTACCCTATCCACCCAGGTGGCTCAAGCGCAAACGCTTATCCTGGCCTCGGCTGGCGATCTTGCCGATTCTCCCTAGGGAGCTGGGCTGCCTTCTCTGGAGCAGATCAAGGCAATCGGGAAACTTCCAGGAATTGAGATCCCAGGGAATGACCTCAAGGAGCCAGAACTTTTGAAGAGTTGGAGACTTCTTCTATGACGACAACCCTCACAGCCCGCAAGCTGCCCCCTTCTACCCATCCTTTTGCGGATATAGTCCACCGCCTGGAGGCAGGGGGATCCATGCTGCCAGATACGCCGGAAAACCTGATGCAAATTATCGGCCTCTACAAAGCCTATGCCGTGCCAATGGATTTCTACTGGCGGGATCTGCTCTACATTGCCGAGCAGGTGTTTGTGGATCCCTTGCCTTTTTTCAAGTTCATCATTCCTGAAGAGTATCTGAAGCTGGCCAACCACTACGCGGGGGATAACGCGGATTTGCGGATTTGGCGAGGCCAGGCTACGGCCCATCCCGAGCTGCTGGAGTTTATGGAAAAGGGGGAGCTGAAGCGCAAGCTGCCCAGGATTTTGCATCACCTCTGGCATGACCGCATCAACATGGAATTTGCCGAAGAATGTATGCGGGCCATGCTCTGGCACCGGGATATGGGGGGCTTGCTGGATCCCTACATGGATTCCGAAGAATACAAGCAAAATGCCGACCGCGCCATCCGCGCCTATTGCCAGGGCAACCCCTTGTTGATGGGGCTATACAAGATCTTCCCCGATATGTTTTTGGAGCTGTGCCGCCAGGCCACCATGTACTCGGTGTTGGGCCTGTTTTGGGAGGTGATGGCTCCGGTCTTTTTTGAGATGAGCGATCTCTACGATGAAGGCAAAATTACCAGCGTGCCGGAGGCGATGAACTTTCTGGTCAACGGGATCTTCGCCATTGCCGGACGACCCATCTACCACCGCGTGCGTATTCGGGGAGAATGGTACGATATTGTGCCCAAATCCAAAGGATTCACCTGGCTATATGAGGCTGCCTTCCCCTATGTAGAGGCCGTGTTTTATCGCACCTCTCCTTTCCGCGGCACTAAGTCCTACAACGCCCAGGCCAACGAAGTTCCCACCAACCAGTTGGACTTCCACTACGGGATCCTCTACGCCGATAAGTTTCCGGTGGGCACCGCCGGGATCCCGCCCACGCTCTTGCACCAGGATATGTACCACTTTTTGCCCCAGTATTTGGTGGAGTATTATCGCAAGCATTGCCGCGGCGAAGAGGACATGCTGATTCAATTGGGGGTTAGCTTCCAGCGCTCCATGTACAACGTCACCTCAGCCGTGATTCAGGCGGGAAGGGCCGCTTTCTTGTATCCCCTTGATGATCCAAATCCACGGCACTTGATGATGAATCGCCGTTATTTTGAGGGCCAACTCAATCGCTTCACTCGACCGGAATATGGGATCCGGGAAGCAGCCCGCCTCGCCTACATTCAGGATCAGAATTATCGCTAGCCCGTGGCAACTTTAATGATCCCAAAGCCTTTCGAGCAGCAATCCAGTTAGCAACAACTTCACAGCAAAAGGATCCCGGCCATGCCCGATATTGTCGATATTGCCGTCTCTGCTGAGGGCTTTTCCACCTTGGTAACTGCCGTTAAAGCGGCAAACCTGGTAGACACTCTCAAAAGCCCTGGCCCCTTTACCGTTTTTGCCCCCACCGATGGGGCTTTTGCCAAGCTGCCTCCTGGCACCATCACCACCCTGGTGCAAAATATCCCCCAACTGACTCGCATCCTGTGTTACCACGTGGTGCCCGGCCGCTTGAAAAAGGCAGATTTGGCCAAGTACCAAAGTGTGGGCTCGGTAGAGGGATCCCCCATCGACTTGTTGATCGAAGGGGACGTTTTCGAGGTCAATAACGCCACCGTTATCCAAGCCGACATCGAAGCCGATAACGGCATCATCCACGTCATTGACACCGTCATCCTGATGCGGCCCCACTGGTTCTGGCCGATCATGAACTCTGCTTTGGCCGCCTCGGCCAGAGGATAAACGGATCCATCCTGAACGGAGGTTGGGGAAAGTGCCTTGGTGAACACTCTCCCCGGCTATGCCTTCCAATGGGTACGGTCAGAGATTTCTGCTCCGCGTGCAGTCTACACCATCCCCCGCCCCCCACAGGGTGGGGATTTTTGTCTCTCGGTAGCAGTGATGTCGCCGTCTTTTAAACCCAGAGATGAATCCGAAGCTTGGCCTGATACGTACCTTATTTAGCCTCTCTGACCGAGGAGCTTTTTTCCATGTTGTTGATCGGTTTTGCCCTTCGGCCTCGTTCAATTTTCGAGGCTTTTTGCGGCTTTTGCCTGGTTGCTGTCTTGTTTCTCAGCGGTTAAGGAAGCTTTACAAATCTCACAACCCCACTTCTACCCATTGCTAACTTTGGCCCTGGACATATTCACATTGCTCAGCCGCATCCAGGACAATCTTTCGCCCAGGCCACAGGGCCGGTGGTCTTTGTCTTGAACATGTTGCCGAATCCAGGCAATCAGTCGGGGAATTTCCGACTGGAAGCCAACCTCACCCCTGAGCAAGTCTCCAGCTTTTTGGCCGGAGCTTACTACATCAACATTCACACGCAGGCCAACCCGCCGGGCGAGTTGCGAGCCCAGGTGGTTTTCCCTCGCTAAATCCTTGGGTAGATCTATTGCCCCTCCTGGGATCCCCCGCGGGAGGGGCTTTAGAATATTGGGACTGTTGTCGTCCTGTTGTCAGGGGGAAATAGCGGTGCTTTTGAACAAGACTGGCCGTAGCCTGCTCCTTGCCAGTGTGTTTGCCCTCAGCACCACTTGGGCTGGCGGGGAGGGGCCGAGGGCAGAGGCAGCTTCTCATAACCACAATGGGGATCCCTCTGTTCACATGGCTCATTTGATGAGCCTGGGCCCTGCAGATGAATCCTTCGATTTGCGCTTCCTCGATGCCATGATCTTGCACCATGAAGGGGCTGTGCTCATGGCCGAGGAGGCCCTGCAAAAATCCCGGCGGCAGGAGATTCGTCAGTTGGCAGAGGCCATCTTGAGGACCCAAAGCCAAGAAATCGAGCAAATGCGGGCTTGGCGGCTGAGCTGGTACCCAGAAGCTCCCCAGGATCCCGTGATGTGGCATGAGGAAATGGGGCATCTGATGGCCATGACCCCAGAAATAATCTCCTCCATGCGCATGGACACAGACCTGGGAGCCGCCGACCCGGAGTTTGACCGGCGGTTTCTGCAGGCCATGATCCAACACCATGAGGGGGCCTTAAGCATGGCCAAAGAGGCCTTGGAGAAATCCCAGCGCCCCCAGGTTCGCCAACTGTCAGAGGCAATTTTGGCCACCCAGCAGGCGGAGATTGAGCAGATGCGTGCTTGGCAAAAGCAGTGGTACCCGCAGTAGCGCAGGAACGGTTACAGGGATCCCTACCCCATCGATAGATTTGTCAGATTTGTCTAGGTGCGCTGCCCTGCTGGCGCAACCGCCGTCCCAAGTGCCCGGGAAAGCTCCTAGGCAGGTTGCTGTCCGCCCACAATGGCCCGACAGCGAATGTAGGGGCCGCCCGCATCCACCTTGGCCGGTTGACCCTTGCCACAATGGCCGGATCCCAAGTCCCACAGGAAGTCCCGCGAGACGGCATCCACCGATTGCAGCACCTCAAAAGCATTGCCGGTGATGGTGACACCGCGCAGCAACTCCGCCAGCTTGCCATCGCGAATGCGGTAGGCCCGCTCTACCCCAAACATAAACTCGCCCGTGGAGTCCGCCTGCCCGTTCCTGGCCCCATCCAGGAAGTAGCCATCGGGAGTGCTGGCGATGATTTCCTCTAGCGTTTGGGATCCGGGTTCAATGAAGGTGTTGCGCATGCGGATCAAAGGCTCATCGGCGTATTCCCAGGCGCGGGCATTGCCGGTGGGCTCCACGCCAAAGTGGGCAGCAGTTTCGCGGTTGTGGAGATAGCTGACCAGAATGCCGTTTTGGATGATGGTGGTGCTTTGGGTAGGAACGCCCTCGTCGTCCACAGGAAGGGTTCCCCCTGCCCCCGGCATAAACTCTGAATGGCCGGAGTCTTTGAGGGTAACCCAGTCGCTGGCCACCCGCTGCCCCAGCTTGCCGGCAGCCACAGAACCCGCCAGAACAAAATCCGCCTCGACCGTGTGGCCAATGGCCTCGTGCACCAACAGCCCCACGATGGAAGGCGACAGAATAACCGTGGCCCATCCCCCTTCTGCGTAGCCTGCGGACAATAAATCAACCGCGGTAGCAGCCGCCTTTTCCGCCATCTGCAAGGGATGCGAGCGGAACAGGCAATCCCATCCCCCTGTTACCCCAATGGCCTCGGAGCCACTGCTGAGCTGGCCGGCAGCTTCGGCCACCGCCTGAACTCGCAGCTCGGGGCGCACCAGACGAAAGGCCACATCCGCCCCATCGGTGGTGACAATGGCTTTTTCCTCGTAGATCTCGTTGTAGGTGCAACTGGCGGAGCTAATTTGGCGAGAGGCCTGCCGGGCCTGCGCCTCGGTTTCCAAAGCCAACTGGATCTTCGCCTCCAGCGGTTTGTTCAACACCTCCTCCACACCGGGCTCGCAGAACTCCCCTTGGGCCAGCCGCACACTGGGCAGGGATCCCAGCTTTTGTTTGCGGTAGTCGGCGCTGGCTTGGGCGGCACGGCGAGCTTCAGCGATGGCCTCCCGAATGGCAGCCGGCGAGGGATCCCCGGTGGCAGCAAAGCCCCAAGTGCCGGCCTCCAACACCCGCACCCCCACTCCGGAACGGCGACGAACCGCGGTGCGCTCAAGGCGGCCCTTCTCGGCAGTGACGCTGCGGAACACCTTGCTGTGGTAGCGCAGTTCCACAAAGCCAGAGCAGTCCCGAAGGATGTCGCGCAGAAGGTCTCGCATAGCAACAGGGAGATGGGTGTAGTCCTCAGTCCAGCATAGCCCGATCCTGGAAAGTCGATGAGCTGCCACGCCGAGTGAAAGCCCCGATCCCGTTCGTGTCAGCAGTGCGGAACATTTTGGCCAGGCCCGCCGTTAGAGGACAAAGTTAACCAGCTTTTTCGGCACCACCACCACTTTTTTGGGTGTTGCCCCCTCCAGGTATTTCTGCGCTGCTTCTGACCGAAGGGCCAACTGTTCCTGCTCCTCCGGCGTTACCTCGGCAGGGGCCTCAAACGAGCCGCGCAATTTGCCGTTCACCTGAATCACAATGGTCACCGTGTCGGCCACCAGCGCTGCCGGGTCATAGCTGGGCCAAGACTGCCGATGCACCGAGTCTGCGCCCCCCAGCGCCTGCCACAGCTCCTCCGCAATATGGGGGGCAAAAGGCGCCATCAGCAACACCAGCGTGCGGATCCCCTCTGCATAGACCGGCGAATCCGGGATCCCGGCCTCCCCCAGAGCATTGCTCAGCTTCATCAGCTCGGCAATGGCGGTGTTGAATTGATAATCGTTTTCCAGATCTTCGCTGACTTCCTTGATGGCGGTGTGGATGGCCCGGCGCAGATCTTTTTCCGCCTTGGTCAGGGATCCCACCTCGACCTTGGCCGGCAACAGCTCTGGGGCCCCGCTCTGCAAGGACTCCGTCCCGCTACTGCGAACGACAAACTCGTACACCTGCCGCCAGACGCGGTTGAGAAAGCGAAATTGCCCCTCCACATCGGCATCGTCCCACTCCAGATCCTTCTCCGGCGGGGCCTTGAACAAGATAAACATGCGGGCCGTATCCGCCCCGTAGTGGGCCAGCACCTCCTCAGGATCCACGCCGTTGCCCTTGGACTTGGACATGGTGGCATAGATCACTTCCAGGGGTTCGCCGGTCTCCGGATCTGTGGGGTTGTCGGGATCCTGCACCAGAGCTGCCGGGATCCAGCGATCCTTGCCGGACTTGTTGGGGTTGTAGTAGGTGCGCCCTTGCACCATCCCCTGGGTGAGCAGACGCGAGAACGGCTCGTCAAAATCCAGCAGCCCCCGATCCCGCAACACCTTGGTAAAAAAGCGGGAGTAGAGCAGGTGCAGGATGGCGTGCTCGATGCCGCCCACGTACTGATCCACCGGCAGCCAGGCGTTCACCTGGTCTTTGCGGAAGATCTCTCGGTCGTTGCGGGCATCGCTGAAGCGCAGGAAGTACCACGACGAGCAGATGAAGGTGTCCATGGTATCGGTTTCCCGGCGAGCCTCCGCGCCACAGGTGGGGCACTTCACCTTCACCCAGTCCTCCAACTGGGCCAACGGGGATCCCCCTCGCCCCGTCAGCTCCACATCCTCCGGCAAGAGCACCGGCAGATCCTTCTCCGGCACCGGCACAATGCCACAGTGGGGACAATGGATCACCGGGATGGGACAACCCCAGTAGCGCTGCCGCGAGATCAGCCAATCCCGCAGGCGGTAGTTGATCTGCTTTTCCCCCAGCCCCTGGGCTTCCAGCCAGGCGATGGCTCTTTCCACGCTTTGCCCTGGGCCTTTGCCCACCGGGATCCCGTCTAGGGGGCCAGAGTTGATCATCACCCCTTCCCCCGTCCAGGCAGCCTGCAGTTCTGAGGACTCCGTCCCGCTGGCGCGATCCGCTGAGGTCGGAGAACCCTCCGGCGGCTGCACCACCCGCTTGATGGGCAGGCCGAACTTGCGGGCAAACTCGAAATCCCGCTGGTCGTGGGCAGGCACAGCCATGATGGCCCCCGTCCCGTAGCCCATTAACACATAGTCGGCAATCCAGATGGGGATCCGCTCTTGGTTGACGGGGTTGATGGCGTAGGATCCCGTCCAAACCCCTGTCTTTTCCCGGTCTTCGGCGCTGCGCTCGATCTCGCTGCGGGCAGCGGCCTGGGCTTGATAGGCTCTGACGGCCTGCAGTTGCTCGGCAGTGGTGAGCTTGTCCACCAAGGGGTGCTCTGGCGCCAGCACCATGAAGGTGGCCCCCCAGAGGGTATCGGGCCGGGTGGTGAACACTGCCAGCTCGTCCCCTGCCTCGGTTTTGAAAATCACCTTGGCCCCTACCGATTGGCCAATCCAGTTCTCCTGCATGGTGCGCACCCGCTCCGGCCAGCCGGAGAGCTTTTCCAGATCCGCCAGCAGTTGGTCGGCATAGGCGGTGATTTTGAAAAACCACTGCTTGAGCATGCGCTTTTCCACCAGGGCGCCGGATCTCCAGGAACGCCCCTCCGCATCCACCTGCTCGTTGGCCAACACCGTCTGATCCACCGGATCCCAGTTCACCGCCGCCTCTTTCTGGTAGGCCAAGCCCGCCTGCAAAAATTGCAGGAAGATCCACTGCGTCCACTTGTAGTAGTCCGGCGAACAACTGGTAATCTCCCGCTCCCAGTCGTAGGACAGGCCCAACCGCTGCAACTGATCCCGCATCTGGGCAATGTTTTGGTAGGTCCACTTGGCCGGCGGGATCCCCCGGTCGATGGCGGCATTCTCCGCCGGCAGGCCAAAGGCATCCCAGCCCATCGGGTGCAGCACTGCGTACCCCTGCATTCGCTTGTAGCGGGCAATTACATCGGTGATGGTGTAATTGCGCACATGCCCCATGTGCAGGTTGCCGCTGGGGTAGGGGAACATAGACAGGGCATAAAATTTGCGGCTCCCGTCCTTCAGCTCTGGGGTGCGATCCAGCCCGATTTCACGCCAGTGGGCCTGCCACTTGCTCTCAATGGCCTGGGGATTGTAGCGCGCGTCCACGGTTCGATGCTCCTGGGAAAAAAGCGCATACGCTGGGAGATAGAAGCATTTTGACATACTCCCCACGCCAGTGCTCTCAAGCAAGGAACGGGATCCCTATTGGCGCTGACAAACCGACAAGCAGGGATCACAAGCAGGGATCAGTAGGTTTCTTCGTGCCACCTGTCTGCTTTCTTCAGCTCCTTCTGGAACTTGCTCCAATCCTGACCGGCTTGTTCGGCCAAAGGCCCCATGACGTTGTTGATCCCGTCCTCCATCCCCTTGAGGCCGCAGATGTAGGTGTAGGTGTTGGGCTGTTGCAGCATCTCCCACAGCTCGGCGCCGTACTCGGCCATGCGGTTTTGCACGTACATTTTCTTGCCATCGGGGGTCTGTTGCTCGCGGCTGATGGCGTAATCGACGCGGAAGCGATCCCCGTACTGGGCTTTCCAAGCCTCCAGATCCCCGTGGTAGAGCAAGGTGGAAGTGGTGGGCACCCCAAAGAACAGCCAGATCTTGCCCTGATAGTTGGGATCCTCCTCAAACAGGTGCTTGATGAAAGCGCGAAAAGGAGCAATGCCAGTGCCGGTGGCGATCAAAATCAGGTTGGCGTTCTCATCTTCAGGCAGTAGGAAGGTTTTCCCCGATGGCCCCGTAATCATCACCTCATCGCCCGCCTTCAAATCGGTGAGGAAGCCGGAGCAGACCCCCACCCCCGGCTGGCCTGTCTCTCTATCGACATATTCAGCCCGCTTCACGCTCAAAGAGACGGTGCGCCCCTCGCCATCATCGCCAAAGCGGGTGGAAGCAATCGAGTAGAGGCGGGGCTTGTGGGGCTTGCCCTTGGCATCTTCGCCAGGAGGGATAATGCCAACGCTTTGCCCTTCTAGGTAGCGGTAGTTGGGATCCGGCAAGCTGAGCACAATGTGCTTAGTCAGTCCGGGTGCTCCTTCACCGACAATGGAGTAGGTCTCCACGCAGTGGCCGATCAACGGTGCGTTGGGACGATACAGATTGACGACAACCTCTCGCTTTTCTGCGCTGGCAACCATACCTGCGATCTGCTCCTGGCACTGGGAGGAAATGAGTTTACATATAGCAAAATAGCAAACACCACAGCAGCCCGGCTGCTCAAACGGAACTTGTCAGAGGAGAAGCAGACGACCTTCGCCAGCCCCCCAGGCCGTCCTGAGAGCGGCAACCCCGGAAAAATAATCCCGGCCAAGCTCATCGGCCAAAAATATGGATTTTTTGTTAAATTGTTGCTTGTGGTGCCCACGGCTCTGGCCTGCCAGCGGCTTGTGATGTAACGGCTTTATTTGGTATCATGCAAGACCGTAACAGTTGGTAACTTTCTAGAGCCTTTTTCTCAGTTTTGCCCTGCCCGTCCCCAAGGAGTTCCCATGGCAAGCAGTCCTGATCGTGTTGTGATGATTGGTGTCGCCGGAGATTCTGGCTGTGGCAAGTCCACCTTTTTACGCCGGCTGGGGGATCTATTTGGCCGGGATCTGATTACCACCATCTGTCTGGATGACTATCACTCCTTGGATCGCTACCAGCGCAAAGAGAAGGGCATCACGGCGCTGGATCCCCGCGCCAACAACTTCGACCTGATGTACGAGCAGGCCAAGGCGCTTAAGAACGGCCAAAGTGTGATGAAGCCCATCTACAACCACGAGACGGGGCTGATTGACCCACCGGAGCTGGTGGAGCCCAACCGCATCATCGTCCTGGAGGGGCTGCATCCCATGTATGACGAGCGGGTGCGCCAGCTGCTGGACTTCAAGGTGTACTTGGATCTGGCCCCAGAGATCAAGATTGCTTGGAAAGTGAAGCGGGACATGGCGGAGCGGGGCCACACCTACGAAGATGTGTTGCGCTCAATCGAGGCTCGCCGCCCGGACTTTGAAGCCTATGTCGATGTGCAGAAGCAGTACGCCGATGCCGTCATTGAGGTTTTGCCTACCCAGTTGTTGCCGGAGCTGGATCCAGAGCACAAAGTACTGCGGGTGCGGCTGATCCAGCGGGAAGGGGTGAAGTACTTCGACCATGTTTATCTCTTTGACGAAGGCTCCACCATTGATTGGATCCCCTGCGGCAAAAAGCTGACCTGTTCCTACCCGGGGATCCGCCTCCACTATGGCCCTTCCACCTACTTCGAGCACCCGGTTTCGATTCTGGAGATCGACGGCACCTTCGACAAGCTGGAAGAGGTCATCTACATCGAGAACCACCTGAGCAACTTGTCCACCCGCTACTATGGCGAGCTGACGGAACTGTTGCGCAAGCACCCGGAATACCCGGGATCCCGCAATGGCTCTGGTCTGATTCAGATCATCGTGGGCCTGAAGCTGCGCGCCCTCTACGAGCAAATTCGGGCAGAAGCCAAAGAGCTGGCGGTGGCTTCCTAGTGTTTGCCCCGCTTAGGGGATCCCTTCGGTAAAGTGTTGGTGCAGGTCGGCTGACCCAGCATAGGTCGGCAGTGGGGCTTCGGTGTATGCAGGGATTCCAGTTGGAGATCTTTCCAGAGGGATCCGTCCTGATCCAACGGGCCATCGAGATTTGGCAAGGTCGGTCAGCCGCTGCCATTCGCGAGCGGGGACGCTTTACGGTGGTCTTGGCCGGGGGAAGCACCCCCAAGAAGCTGTATGCTGCCCTGGCCCAAACCCCAGGGATCCCTTGGCAACAAACCTGGCTGTTCTGGGGAGACGAGCGTTATGTTCCCCCGGATCACCCTGAAAGCAACTACCGCATGGTACGAGAAACCCTGCTGCAGCAGATCGGGATCCCGGCGGCTCAAGTTTTCCCTATGCCCACCCAAGCGGGGGATCCCCTTCGCGATGCTGCCGAATACGAGGCGACCCTGCGGCAGATTTTCGGTACAGAGTGCCCTTCTCTCGACCTGGTATGGCTGGGAGTGGGGGAAGACGGCCACACAGCTTCTCTATTTCCCGACACCGCCGCTCTGCAGGTGCAGCACCGCTGGGTGACGGTGGGGCAAAAAGGGCAGGAGCCGCGTCTAACCTTGACCTATCCCGTCCTCAATCAGGCAGCCCAGGTGGTGTTCCTGGTAACCGGAGCGAACAAAGCCCCCATCGTGAAAGAGGCGCTGACCACCGAGGCCCACCTACCCTGCCAGCGCGTAAACCCCAGAGGACGGCTGCTGTGGTTGCTGGATGCGGCGGCAGCGGCTCAACTGCCCCTGCCCTGTGTCCCGCTGCTCAGCTAAACAACAGGCGGGCTAATTGCCGATGGGATAGGATCCCCAGGCCCACCGCCCCCAAAATCATCCCAGCCCATTCCAGTGGCCACAGGTTTGATAGCCCCAGCGGCCAACGCACCAGGTTTCATGGGTCGAGAACCGGCGAGGCAGGGATCCCTCAGGGGTTGCCGGGCAAATTCTTCAGTACTGGAATCACCAGCTCTTGGACGGGCAGCGCTACGGGCTGGGCGGAGTCACTGCTCAGGGAGCTGGATGGCGCAGAAGGAGAAGAGCTGGGGATCTCGCCCATGGGCCGCAGTTGCCAGCGGATGATCTGCTCGCCGCGGTAAAAGGTGACCAACAACTGATCCCCTTGCGATTGAATTTGCCAGGTGCCATCACCGCTGGTTACCGAAATATGGCCGCCGGAAAACGGTGCATCCAAGGCCGGCCCCGATTGGCTCCAGATGCGTCCGCCACCCGTTTCCAAAACCAATTGCACCGTAGCCCCTTGCCCCTGGCCGCTCAAAATTTGGCCGGTTCCGCTCCAAACTCGGGTTTCCGTCTGAGCGACGGCAGGTTGCCCAAGCTGCAGAACCACGAGCAACAGCCCTGCCCAGCTCCAGTGACTTCGCAGCCCCCCTCTCCAATTGGGGAGGAAGGAAGAAGAGCGAGAGAAACAAGCCATTGCACTCACGTTGATACTACGCGCCGCGATAGGTCTAAAACAGACGAAGAAGAAAGCGACAAGGTGTCGCAGGAAGCAATCCTTTACACAGTTTTTTTCACAGCTCGCTGAAAGCCTTTGGGATCCCTCTGCGCTCTCTTGGCTCTGGGTTGAGCCTGCTGCTGGAATCCGCCCTCGGCTTGATCCCAATCTAGCAATCTCCATCCCCCCAGCCAGGATGTAACCTGAGACTCTGGCTGCGGGGATCCCCAGCAACCGTTTCGCCAATGCGCAGAGCCAAGGCCCAGGGTATCTCCGACGCGATCCCGATCCTCACGACTTGAGAGAAAGGAAACGCTCCAGAGCTGCCACCATCGCCGGTGGCCAACGGCGGACGGTTTTCACCCATTCCAGGTCGGCGTAGCGGGGATCCAGCCCTTGCACAGCCACCCAGTGACTTTCAGCCTCTCCCTGGCGACCCTGCGCCCAAAGAATGGCGCTGAGAGCAGCCCGCATATCTGGAAACTTCGGGTACTTGCGCACCAGAGCCCGCATCAAGCGCAGGGCAGCTTCTGTTTCGCCCACCTGGTAGAGGCTCAGAGCATAGTTGGCCTGAGCAAAGGCGTAGTCGGGAGCCAATTCTGTGGCGCGGCGGTAGTCAGCCAAGGCCTGTTGCCATTGGCCCAGCCCTGCTTCCGCATTGCCACGGTTGTTGTAGGCCGCCGCATCGTTGGGATCCAACTGCAACACTCGTTCGTAGTCTGCAATCGCCTCCTGCCACCGCCCCAACCCCTCCAAAGCAGCCCCTCGGTTGAGATAGGGATCCGGTGCCTCAGGGGCCAAACGAATGGCCTCAGCATAATCCTCCAGAGCTGCCTGCAGTTGGTGCAAGCTGACACGGGCGTTGCCCCGGTTGCTCCACAGGGCTGGATTATCAGGCTGGATCTGCAACAGTTGAGTCCACAGGGTTTCCGCCTGGGCAAAATCTCCCCTCTGAGTTGCAGCAAAGGCTTCCTCAAACAGTCGATCGATCTCGTGATCTACCCTGTTGCTCGCTGCCGTTGCCACCACACCCGATCCAGGCCAGATAGGGATCCCCAACCAAAGCAGCAGCCCCAGCAACAGAGCCGAGAGGACATTGGAGACAGACTTCATGGCCGCCAAAACCACCTCAGATGGGGTGTTTCCACCTTAAGCCATCGCCACAGAAGGGGGTCTGATGGTTAGCGCGCCCTGGAGGACTCGAACCCCCGACATCCGGTTTTGGAGACCGACGTTCTACCAACTGAACTAAGGACGCATTGGCCAAAGGTTACACCCGCTTACCCAGTGTAGCAGGTACACCTAATTTTCAGAGGAGCTGTTCCTCAACTATCTGGGCTCTCTGCCTTAGCCTTGATGCGAGTGGCTTTGCCCACCCGATCCCGCAAATAGAACAGCTTGGCCCGACGCACTTTACCCCGCCGCAGCACCTGAATCGACTCGATGCGCGGGGAGTGAACGAGGAAAACCCGCTCCACACCGATCCCTTGGAAAACCTTGCGCACCGTGATGGTGCGGTTAATGCCGGAGTGGCGCATGGCAATGACCGTGCCCTCAAAGGCTTGTACCCGCTCCTTGCCCCCCTCTTGAATGCGAACTCCCACCCGTACCTGATCCCCAACCCGAATCTCCGGCAGATCCGGCTTCATCTGGGCAGCTTCAATGGAGCGGATGATCTCCTCAGCGTTGATGCGAACGTTCATGGCCTTCCCGCGCTACCGGCAGTTAACCATGGTAACAATCGTCGCTGTTTTTTGTACAGAGCTGGCCGACATAGAGCTCAAGAGGTGGGAGACTGTGTTTACGCTTCCCCCATTTTTCCAATAGGCTAGACAAAGATAAAGCTTTTGTTACAAACGGGAGACTTTTGTGATCCTGCACACCGATGAGCCCAAGACGGGATCCCTGTCTACTCCCAAGCCTGCAGATCAGCCTCTGCCGCAAAGCAAACCCCGCCCCAAGAGATTTCCCTTCGGTTGGATGCTCCTGGGCTTGCTGTTGGCCGGCCTAGGGGGCAGCGGTCTCCTGATCCAGCGTCAGCTGCAGCAGCAGAGGGCAGAACGGCTGGAAAGATTGACGGTACCGGTTCAAGTGGTGGATCTGACCCAACGCCTGCGGGTGAGCGGCCAGGTGCAGCCGCTCCGCCAGGTGAATGTCAGCCCTCGCGAGTCGGGTCGCCTGGCGGAACTGTTGGTGGATCAGGGAGATGAAGTGGTGGCAGGGCAGTTATTGGCCCGGATGGACTACGGCGATCTCGCCAGTGGCATTCGCCAAGCCCAAGCCCGCATTCAAGAGCTGCAAGCCCGTCTAGCGGAGCAACAGGCCGGAGAGCGCCCCCAGGTGATCGCGGCGGCCCAGGCCAGGGTGGATGCTGCCCGGTCGCAGGTGGACTTGGCTCAGAGGGAGTTAGAGCGCATCCAGGCCCTGGTGCAGGCGGGGGTAGTAGCCCGCAGCGAGCTGGATCAACGCTCGGCCCGCCTGGAACAAGCGCAAGCGGATTTGCGAGCTGCTCAACAGGAGTTGGAGCGATTGCAACTGGGGAGCCGCCCGGAAACCCTACAGCAAATTCAAGCCCAAATTGCCCAGGCACAAGCCGAGCTGGCCCAACGGCAATCCCGGTTGGCTGACACCGAAGTCCGCGCCCCCTTTTCCGGTGTGGTGGTGCAGCGCTTTGCCGAGGTGGGATCCTTTGTAGCTCCCACAACAGCAGCTTCCGATGCCACCGCAGCTTCTTCCAGTTCCATTTTGGCGCTGGCTCAGGGAATTGAGGTGCGGGCAGAAGTGCCAGAAGCCCAGATTGCCCAGGTGCGGGTGGGTCAGCCGGTGGAGATCCGCTCCCTGGCCTACCCCGACCGCCTGGTGCAGGGGCGGGTGAAGCGGATTGCACCCGCTACGGTGGTGGTGCGAGAGGTAACCGTCTTTCGGGTCTTCGTTGAACCGGAACCTGGGGCCGACTTTTTGCGCACCGGCATGACTGTTTCGGTGGATTTCATTGGGGATCCCCAGCCTCAGGCTCTGACGGTGCCCTCAGTGGCTATCCTCCGGGAGGAAAGCCAGGAAGGCGTGCTCCTGCTGGATCCCCAAAGCCGGCAACCTGTCTATCGCCGCGTGGAAACGGGCATCACTCAGGGTGGAGTTACCCAAATCCTCTCTGGTCTGCAGGCAGGGGATCGGGTCTTTACTGCCCTGCCTCCTGGGGTGAACCTAGAGACTTTGATTAAAAGAGCGGAGCAACAGCCATGAGCCTGGCAACGGCGGCCAAAATGGCCTGGCAAATGGTGCGACGACATCGCCTGCGCACCGGGCTGAGCATGCTCGGGATCCTCATCGGCAATGCGGCGGTGGTGGCCATTGCCGGATTTGGCTATGCTGCCCAAGAGATGGCAGTGGATCAATTTCGCTCTCTGGGCACCAACTTGCTGATCGTCTTTTCGGCCAACTTGGGCCTGGTCGATGCCGGCAACATCCGCCCCCTCACCTTGGAGGATGTACGGGCTATTGCGGCGGAAGTGCCTGCCGTGTCAGCAGCTGTCCCCAGCCTGGGCACCAATGTGCGCGCTGTGCGAGGTGGAGTGGATCGCCGCTACGAGGCCACCGGCACTTGGCCGGAGTATTTGTCGGTGTTGAACTTAGAGATCGAGGCAGGCCGCTTCCTCTTGCCCTCGGATATCGAGGAACAGCGCCCGGTGGTGGTGCTGGGCAGCGATGCCGCCAGCCAGTTGTTCGGCCTGGATCCCGCCGCTGCTATTGGGGAGACCGTCCTGCTGAACAACTTGCCCTTCGAGGTGATCGGCACTTTGCGCTCGAAGCCGACGGTGTTTGGCAACAGCGATGCCGGAGTGTTTCTGCCGGTGGACGTGGTGGCCAATCGGTTGGTCGGGCGGCGTTCCCCCTACGGCACAGAGCTGACGGCGATTTTCGTCTCGGCCCGCTCTGAAGCCGATCTGCCTGCTGCCGAGTTCCAAATCCGCAACCTGCTGCGCCAGCGGCACCAATTGGTGGGAGAAGATGACTTCATCATCCGCAACCAAAAGGTGCTCCTGGATGGGTCGGCCAGGATTTTGAGCCTGTTGCGGGTGCTGCTGACGGGCACGGCGGCCCTCTCCCTGCTGGTGGGAGGGGTGGGGATCATGAATGTGATGCTTATCTCAGTTGCGGAACGCACCCATGAGATCGGGCTGCGCAAGGCGATCGGGGCCGATAGCCGCCAGATTTTGCAGCAGTTTGCCGCCGAAGCGATTTTCATTGCCGTGACCGGGGGGGTGCTCGGGATCCTCCTCAGCAGCGGCCTGCTGGTGGTGGTGCAGGTGTTCACCCCCTTGGCCACCCAAGTCGATGGGGTGGCAGTGGGAGTGGCGTTCTCCCTGTCCACTGGGATTGGGCTAGTCTTTGGCATTTTCCCGGCCCGCAAAGCGGCGCAACTGGATCCCATTGAGGCCCTGCGGGCCTAGAGATCGTATCCAAACAGGCGGGGATCCGCCGGCTGCCAATTGAGATCCGCCAAGCCGTACTCCGCCCAGCGGCGATCCACCAGGCGGGCTACTTCTGGATCCGGAGTGAGGGGATCCCGCCAGGGAGCATCGGTTTCTGGGGGAATTTTGGTGGTGGCATCAATGCCCATCTTGCCCCCCAGACCCCGTCTTTCGGTGGCAAAATCCAGGGCGTCGAAGGGATTGTCCGGCAGAATAAACACATCCCGCTGCGGATCCACCCGCGAGCACAGGCACCAGAGCACCTGCCGTGGATCCCGCACATTGATATCCTTGTCCACCACGATCACAAACTTGGTGTAGCTAAATTGGGGCAGGGCGCTCCAAAAAGCCAAAGCCGCCCGCCGCGCCTGGCCAGGGTAGGCCTTGTCGATGGAGAGGATGGCTGCTTTGTAGCCCAGCGCCTCCATCGGCAAAAAGAAATCTACAATCTCCGGCACCTGCTGCCTGAGGATGGGGGTGTAGATGCGGTTCAGGGCCAGCGCCATCATGTCGTTTTCTTTGGGGGGCTTGCCGCTGAAGGTGGTGAGGTAGATGGGATCCCGGCGGTGGGTCAAGCAGTGGAAGCGAATCAGAGGGGCCTGCTCGTTGCGGGGGCCATAGTAGCCGATGTGATCCCCGGCAGGCCCGTCGGGGGCCACTTCCCCAGGGGTGATGGTGCCCTCCAAAACGATCTCAGCATGAGCCGGCACCTGCAGATCCACCGTTTTGCACTGGGCCAGGTGCAACCCTTCTCCGGCGTAGAGACCGGCAAACAGCCACTCCGACAGATCCACCGGCAGGGGTGTGGCCGCCGCCAAAATCACCACCGGATCCACCCCCACCGCCACCGCCACCTCCAACTTTTGGCCCAGGGCCGCCGCTTTGCGCAGATGCCGAGTCGCCCCCCGCACCGACAGCCATTGCACCGTCATGGTGTTGCGGCTTTGCAACTGCAGGCGGTACACCCCCACGTTGGGGATCCCGTTTTCCGGGTCTTTGGTTACCATCAGGCCCAAGGTCAGCACCCGTCCGGCATCGCCGGGGTAGACCCGCAACAGGGGCAATTGGGTGAGATCCACTTCCTCTCCCCGCCGCACCACCTGCTGACAGGGAGGGATCAGATCCCGGCTGGGTCTCGCTTTGAAGACGCTAAGCAGCGCCTGTCCCAACTCCACCGCCTGGGCAAAGCTCCGCGGTGGCCGCGGCTGGTAAAGCAGGGCCAGCTTTTTCCCCAGTTCCTCCAGATCCTGAGGCTGCTCCATTCCCAAAGCCCAGCAAATGCGCTCCACCGTGCCCAGGGTGTTGATGAGCAGCGGCATTGAGGATCCCTTCACCCGCTCAAACAGCAGCGCCGGCCCCCCGCAGGCCAAGAGGCGATCGGCAATCTCGGCAATTTCCAGATCCGGATCCACTTCTGCCGAAATGCGGCGGAGCTGACCACGGGATTCCAGCAGAGCAATAAAACGGCGTAGATCTCTGGGCATGAAAGGGAACCTAAGGGCTTACTTGTCGCGATTGAGGGCTAACCCGCTCATGAAGGGCTTCTGCAGCGCAATAAACACCAGCAGCGGCGGGATACTGGCGATGATCGCTCCC
Source organism: Synechococcus sp. W55.2 (assembly GCF_047461635.1). Classification (NCBI taxonomy): domain Bacteria; kingdom Bacillati; phylum Cyanobacteriota; class Cyanophyceae; order Synechococcales; family Synechococcaceae; genus Synechococcus; species Synechococcus sp. W55.2. Next base: position 21,446 of record NZ_JANSHM010000031.1, read on the forward strand.
AGCATCATGGGGCCATAGGAGGCCGAGCTATCCAGATTGAGCAGGGATTGCAGCCCCACCTGCACCACTTGTCGCTCTCGGCCTTGCACGATCAAGCGGGGCCACAGGTACATATTCCAAGCGTAAACGAAGTGAATCACCGCCTGCGCCCCGATGGCGTTCCAGCTCAAGGGGATCAGCACCTGGGTGAGAAATTGCAGCGGGTTGGCCCCGTCCAGTTGGGCCGCCTCCGCCAGCTCGCGGGGAATGTTGGAAAAATGCTGGCGGAACAAAAACGTGGCCGTGGCGCTGGCCAGAAAGGGCACGATTAAAGCGTAGTAGGTGGATCCCCAGCCCAAGTTGGTGACCAACCGCAGCAGGGCAATGATCAAGATTTCTGTGGGCATCATCAGCGTGACCAGCACAAAGCCAAAGGCCAGCCCTTTGCCGGGAAAGCGGAAGTACACAAAGGCCAGCCCGGCTAGCAGCGACAAAACCGTCTTGCCCACGGTGATCGCCACCGCCACGATGGTGCTGTTGACCATGTAGTGGCCCAAGTGCCGCGCCACCATCACCTGATGCCAGTTGAAGGCAAAAGAGGAGCCAAAGGTCAATTGATAGCGGAACACCTCGGCATTGTTCTGGGTGCTCACGAGCAGGGCGTACAACACCGGAAATCCCAGAACCAAGCAGGCCAGCACCAGGCCCAAATGCACATACCAACGCTCCGGGATCCAGCGCCGCCAACGCCAGGGAGAAGGCTCCACCCAAGTTGAATTGGGCTGGGCCACTTGAGAGCGGGGATCCTGCAACAATTGAGCCATAGCACCTCCAGACGGCGAACACCGATGAGCAGATGGGCTTTTGAGTCGATCTTTGGCTTCTCTTGAGAGGATAATCCGCCAGAGTTAAGGGCAACCTAAGGAAGGCCGGTCGCCTTAGCGGTGCGGAGCACTTCTGGCCTGAACTTTCGAGTGCTTTTACCGGCGATGGGGAAACGGGTAGAGTAGAACAGCAGTATCTGGATAACCCAAGAGAGGATCCCATGACTCGAGGCTTTGGCCCCTTCGGCAAAATCCAAGAAGCGCTCAAGAAAGCCCAAGAGGTGCGCGATGGCGCTCAAAGGCTGCAAAAAGAGCTAGAGGAGATGGAGATCGTCGGCGAAGCCGGCAATGGGCTGGTGAAAGTGACGGTAAACGGCAACCAAGAACCCCTTAAGGTCTCTCTGGATCCCCAGATTCTCCAGGAGTCGGTGGATGTGGTAGAGGACTTGCTCCTGACGGCGATGGTGAACGCCTACACCCAATCTGCCGAGACGATGCGCAAACGCATGGAAGAGCTGACCGGAAACATCAGTCTGCCGGGGTTGGGACTGGGTTGAGCCCCGCCTCCTTAACTCTCTATGTACACTCGCCCCTTGGCTCGCCTCATCGAAGAGCTGCAACGGCTGCCCGGCATTGGCTCCAAAACCGCTCAGCGCCTAGCTCTCCACTTGATCAACCGGCCTGCCGGCGAGATCGAAGCCCTGGCCAAAGCCCTGCTGGAAGCCAAGCAAACCGTTCGGCACTGTTCCATCTGCTTCAACTGGTCGGCGGAGGATCCCTGTGAGATCTGCCGTTCGCCGCAGCGGGATCCCTCGCTGTGGTGCGTGGTGGCCGATGTCAAAGATTTGATTGCGATGGAACGCACCCGCGAGTTCAAGGGGCTTTACCACGTTTTGGGTGGCCTCATCTCCCCCATGAACGGGATCGGGGCCGACCAACTGCACATCCGCGAGCTGGTGGCTCGGGTGGCACGGGAAAAACCGCAGGAGCTGATCTTTGCCATCAGCCCCAGCGTAGAGGGGGAAGTAACCATGCACGTGGTCAAGGATTACCTGAAGCCGGTTGCCCCCACCTTGCGCATGACCCGCCTGGCCTTCGGCCTGCCCATGGGATCCGAGCTGGAATATGCCGACGAGGTTACCCTGGCCCGTGCCTTGGAAGCGCGGCAGGAGTTGTGAGCCGCTCAGCCCCTCAATCGCAGCCGGTTACCCCCTCCGCGCAGTAGGTGCTCCACCAGGGGTTGAAGTTGGCAGGATCCTCGGGCAGAGTGCTGATATTCAGAAGTTCCTGGAAGCTGCTGTTGCGGCCTCCGTAGCGCAGGTGCATATGCACCGGATCCCCGTGGGGCGCCCGCAGAATCACATAGGTGAAGGTCTCGCAACTGGCGTCTGCTCCAGGCTGCAACTGAAACAAATCCCAGATGGTACTTAAGGAGCGCTCAGGGTAGTAGAAGGGATCCGGCGCAGCCCCCCGATAGGCGTAGCGACATTTTTCCGCCAGGGGCTTTTTCCCTTCCAGGTCGGCATAAAAGGAGAAAAACTCCATCTTCTCGAACTTCACCCGCTTCGGATTGCGCGGATCGTTGGCCGATTGTTCCAGGGACGTATCCAGAGTGAAAACACCATCAATTCCCAGGTAGGGCACTTTATAAGCATTGGGGGACACAATCTGCAGCTCTAAGGCTGCCGCAGCCGCTCCAAAACCCAAGAGACTCAAGCTGCCGATCAGCCAGGCTAGGGACGTTGAAGAACAAACTTGACGAGAGGGCATAAAACTTCGTCGTGCCTGTATTGTGCAGTAAAGTCCAGACCAGTCTAAGAAAAGCTTTGAGCTCGTACTATCCCACTGGGGGGCATTTTGCGGAAATTCGCCAGCTGCAGGTGCAGCTTTGGGGAACGGGATCCTAAGACAAGGCGGTAGAATTGAGGTCAGGCTCACCGTAGAGGGGCCAGGTTGGCTGCCCAAGCCTGACTGTCTGGAAACTGTTTTGAAAGCGAGGAAAACCCCGTGGAGCTAGCTGAGATTGAGGAGTTGATGAACAAAGCTGTGCAAGCCACACAGCGCTCCTTTAATACGGTGCGCACCGGGCGGGCCAATTCCAGCCTGCTGGATCGCATTCAGGTGGAGTACTACGGCGTGCCCACTCCCCTGAAGGCCCTGGCCAGCCTCACCACGCCAGACTCCAGCACTCTCTTGATCCAGCCTTTTGATCCCTCGACCTTGGCAGCCATTGAGCGGGCCATTGTCGCCTCTGACCTGGGTCTAACCCCCAGCAACGACGGCAAGGTGGTGCGGCTCACCATTCCCCCCCTGACAGAAGAGCGGCGCAAAGAGCTGAGCAAACAGGTGGCCAAGCTGGCCGAAGAGGGGCGAGTCTCGATCCGCAACATCCGGCGGGATGGCATTGACTCAGTGCGCAAGCGAGAGAAAAATGGCGAGCTGTCTGAAGATGAGTCCAAAAGCTTGCAGGATGCCATCCAGAAACTAACTGACCGCTACATTAAGAAGATCGATGAGCTGCTGGCAGAAAAAGAAAAGGAGCTGACGACGCTGTAAAAGCTCCTTGTGGACATAACTCCCCACGCTACTGGCCTGCTTCTGCATAGCCGTAGGACGGGGTTAAAGACCCCATTTTTTGATCAAAACTCGACACTCATCCCGAAACTTCAAGGTTTCCACTTGCCCCTCGAAGTCGGGCAGCCGTTCGTTTCTCCTCGTCCAATTCCAACAAGAGGGATCCTGGCTTGGGCCAGGATGGAAGAGCGGAATACGACAAACCTTGCCGCAATGGATCTGATCCTGTGCCATCAATCGGCGGATTTCGACACCCTAGGGGCGGCGGTGGGAGCGGCGCGCCTGTATCCGGGTGCCCGCATTGCCTTGACCGGGGGATCCCTGCCGGGGGTGCAGGAGTTTTTGGCCCTGTACCGAGATGAATTTCCCCTCATTGAGTTGCGCTCTGTGGATCCGGGACAGGTGCAGCGGTGGATTGTGGTGGATTGTCACGATCCGGATCGCTTGGGAAAAGCTGCCGCTTGGTTGAGCGTCCCCGGCGCGCAGATTGAGATTTTCGACCATCACCCCAGTCCACTGGATAACTTTTGGCCGCAGCAGCAGGTCAACAGCCATATCGAGGCCGTGGGGGCCACCTGTACCTTGCTGGTGGAGCGGCTGCAGGCTGCTGGGATCCCTCTCAGCCCTTTTGAGCGGCTGGCACTGGCTTTGGGCATTCACATGGATACGGGATCCCTGACCTTCCCGGAGACCACCGCCCGCGATGCTGCTGCCCTGAGCTGGCTGTTGGATCAGGGGGTGAACCTGGTCTTGTTGCGGCGCTTTTTGGGGGATGGCCTCACCCCAGAGATGCGCGAGCTGCTCAGCCAGGGGTTGGCCCAGATGCAGGTGCAGCAGGTGGGGGAGTATCGCCTGGGAGAATGGCTGCTGGAGCTGCCGGAGTTTGTGCCCGGCTTGGCCGGCCTGGTGATGCGGCTGATGGATCTGACGGGAGTGGATGTGCTGCTCTTGGTGGCGCGGCAGGGGGAGCGGCTCAGCCTGATTGGGCGGGCGCGGCAGGAGTTTGCCCAGTTGGGCAGGGTGATGGCCCTCTACGGCGGCGGTGGACACGATTGTGCTGCAGCAGCCACGTTAAAAGCCAGCCCAGAGCAGCCTTTGCCCGACCCGGCCCAAGTCATGGCGGCCCTCAGGCAGGCTGTCCAAGAGCGGATCCCGCCCCCGGTGACGGCCAAAGATTTGATGTCGGCTCCGGTGCGCACCATCCGACCGGAGATCACCATCGACGAGGCCCAGCGGGTGCTGCTGCGCTACGGCCATTCCGGCCTGGTGGTGGTGGACGCTCAAGGTCGCCTGGTGGGGGTGATCTCGCGGCGGGATATCGATATCGCCCTGCATCACGGGTTTGGCCATGCCCCCGTCAAGGGCTACATGACCACCGATGTGAAAACCCTCTCCCCCGACACCCCCTTGGCGGAGATTCAGCGGTTGATGGTGCAGTGGGATATTGGCCGCCTGCCGGTTCTCCAGGATGGACAGTTGGTGGGCATTGTAACTCGCACCGATGTGTTGCGGCACCTACACGAGTTGCCGGCCCTCTCACCGCAGTTGGCTCTGCCCACCCTTTCCTGCCCCTTGGATCTCACCTTCGCCGCTCTTTCGGAACGGCATCGACAGTTGCTGGAGCAGGCCGCCCGCCTCGCCGATGAAAAGGGCCTGAGGTTGTATCTGGTGGGGGGAACGGTGCGGGATCTGCTGCTGCATCGGTGGGGACGGCAGCCCTCACCCAACCTGGAGCGGCTGGATCTGGACTTGGTGGTGGATGGGCCCTACTCTCCGGCCCTGGATGGGACGGATCCCCCGGGCTGGGGCTTGATTTTGGGACAAGCGCTCAAACAACGCTTCCCGGAAGCGCGGCTGGAGATCCACGGCAAATTCCAAACGGCGGCCTTGATCTGGCCAGGCGGCTTTTGTGTGGATATCGCCAGCGCCCGCACGGAGTTTTATCCCTACCCGGCCTCTCCCCCCGAAGTGGCCATGGGATCCATTCAGCAAGACCTCTATCGGCGGGATTTTTCCATCAACGCCTTGGCCTTGCGCCTCAACGGCCCCCAGCGAGGACAGGTGCTGGATTTTTTCGGCGGACAAGCAGATCTGCAACAGGGGATCATCCGGGCATTGCACCCCAACAGCTTCATCGAGGATCCCACCCGCATTTATCGGGCGGTGCGCTTTGCGGTGCGCTTGGGCTTCGCCCTGGACTCGACCACAGAAAAATGGATCCGCGCTGCCGTGGCCAGTGGTCTGCACGATGCCGTCGGCGGGGATCGCCTCAAGCAGGAGCTGGCCTACATTCTCGGATCCCGCGATTGGCCCCAAGCCTTTGAGCAGCTGGCAGAATGGGGGGCTTTGCGCTGTATTCACCCCGACCTGGAGTGGGATCCCTCCCTGTGTCAGCGGTTGCAACGGGTGGGCCGCTGGGCCTATCACTTTCGCCGCCGCTATCCTGAGCTGGGATCCCAGGAGATCTGGCAACTGCGCCTAGAGGCTCTCCTCCTCACCCTACCCCAAGCCCCCCAGGTGGCCAGCCAACTCCACCTCACCCAAGCAGGCATCGAACGCCTCAGCCATTCCTCCTATTACCAAACCCTGTTGGCCCAATTGGATCCCAGCACCCTCTCTCCGGCCCAGGTGGTGCAACTGCTGCAGGGGCTGCGGATCCCGGCGGTGATTTTGTTGGCTGGGATCGCCCCCAAGCCGGCCCGGCGGCTGATCTGGCGCTATTTGCAGGAGTGGTACTGGGTGAAGCCGCTGCTCAACGGCCACGATCTGCGTCGTCTGGGTTATAAGCCAGGTCGCCCCTTCCAAGCCATTTTGGAGCAACTGCGTTGCCTCACCCTGAACGGCGAACTCACCACCCCGGCAGAAGCTGAAGCCTGGCTACAAGAACACTTCCCCCTGCCGCAAACTCAATACCGAGGAAGAAAGTAGAAGGGCAAATCAGTCGAAATAGAAGAGAGTGACCAACTTGTGTTGTTCCTCAGCATGCTTGCAGGCATCCAGCAGCGTGACGCTGTCGTGGAAGACAAAGCAGATCAACTGCTGGCACTTGCCGATGATCTCCAGGTTGCACAGGCGGCTGGCCTCCGCCAAGGGAAGATGGTCGTTTTCCGGATGCTCCACCAGATGCAGCACCTGCTCCAGGCTGGCCCGCGACTCTGCCGGCTGTCGCTCCAAACTCTGCGGCAAGATCACCGTCAAGGACTTCATGTCCGCCCGCATCGCCCCCCGAATGACGGCCAAGTTGGTGCCAATAGCCCCGGATGTGAGGATCTGATTGCCCGTGAGGGCCAAAGCATAGCTGAGGGTCTCGATCAAATACTGGTGGGTAATGGGCACATGACGACTGCCCAGGATGGCCACTCGCTTCGGCCCAACTTGCTGAATGGCGGCCAACTCCTGCAAAAACGTATCAACGCTGGTGGGGACATCAATAGACTGGGTCAACGGGATCCCTCGGCAAATTCTCAAGATCTGGGCTAGGCTATGCTATCTCAAATTTCCGCTTTGGGATCCGGCCAAGTTGAAGCTCTACGGCTTCAGCCCCAAACTTTTGGTGGAGTGCTCAGGCTGTCTGCAGCAAGCTGGGCTTGGCTGTGGGCGGAAGATCCCGCCTGAATGTGGATGGTGTAGCTCATGCTGCTGTGAACGCCCCTGCCCAGCCAATGGCCGTAGAGAGGGGCAGCATCTCTGGGATAAGCGCTGGCCGCCAAAGCCACATGACCGTCGGCCACGGCCAACCCTTGGGTGGGATCAAAGCCCCGCCAACCGGCCCCTGGCAAGTACACCTCCGCCCAAGCGTGCAAATGACGGCGCCCAGGCTCTGGGGGTTCTCCACCCCTGCTCTCCCCCGAAGGCTGCGAGGGGCTGACTTGGTAGCCACTGACAAAGCGCGCGGCCAAGCCTACCGTACGGCAGACCTCCATGAACACCAGGGCCAAATCGCGGCAGGCTCCGGTTTTGCGATGCCAGGTCAAGCCGGCAGGCCAGGGATCCCCCTTTTCCCGCAAGATGTGGCGGCATTCTGAATAGATGCGCTGGTTCAGCGCCGGCAGAAAAGCTGTCGTTTCCCCCTGCACGTGATCCCATAGCTCCCAGGCCAAGGCCTGGATGCCGGGATCCGCCTGAGCCGTCAGATAAGGCTGTAATTGGGCTGCCAGCGTGCTGGGATAGTCGATGGGGAGATGGGTGGCCCAATCGCAGAGCAGGTAGTCGAAGGGATTCTGCCGCAGGGTGAGCACCGTGGCCTGAGTTTGGATGCGCAAGTGCTCGGTGGGATCCTCAAACCAAAGCCGAACCGCCGCGTTGCCCTCCAGGTCCACCAGCGCCGATTGGCCCACCGGCTGCGGATCCACCTGCAACTCAAAAGCCAGGAGAGTTTGGATCCCGTCGCAGCGCGGTCGCAATCGCACCGTGTGGGGCTCCAGTTGGACTGGACGACTGTAGCGATATTCGATGAGATGGCGGATCTGAATTTGCACAGGTTGGCCAAATGACGGGCAAGGAGTTTTATCACAGGCAAAGGAGCACCGAGATCAGGCAACCCAAACTGCTCCCAGATCAAAGCCAAGAAGCGGTTGCATCGTCTGCCCGAGATCTCTAGACTTCAGGGATCCCGAGTTTGAGATCTCCGAGAGCTCTGCCCTGCCTTCCCAATCATCGAAACCTCCAGCTTAGAGCGGATGTACTCCCCAGCCTGTACAGGAGCATAGCGAGGGGGATTTGCTGCATTCTGGCATGTGGGCAGGCATTCAATCCAAGCCCCAGCCTGCTCAAGGAAAGAAACTGGAGACATAGCCGACATAGAGACAGGTGCTCAGAACAGCTCCTACCCTACAAAGAGAACTTGCCCCAAGACTGTGTGGGCGGATACCCCCTCAAAGCCAGCGCCAGCTCAACCCCATATCCAAACTAGGGATATTCTTGCTTGGCCTGTTGCCAGAGGACTTCCAGCTCCTGGAAACTGCGTCCTTTCAGAAGGGAGCTTATGCCATCGCCGGGCAGGGATCCCGCTGGTTCCTGAGCCAGCTCTTCCATGCGCAAAAAACGGCGAGCAAAGCGCAGGTTGGTTTGGGTTAGAGCTTGGGCAGCATCCAAACCATACCAACGGCCCAAGTTGACCAGGGCAAAAAGCAGATCCCCCAGTTCGGCTTCCTGCCGAGTTGGATCGGGGGGATCCCTCTCCAATTCTCGACGCAGCTCGGCTTCTTCCTCGCGGATCTTGGCCCAGATCCCCTCCACCGTCGGCCACTCAAACCCTGCCCCCACCACTTTGCAGGAAATTTTCAGGGCAGCCATTAGGGGAGGCAAACTTTGGGCATAGTGCAGCAGTTTTTGGCCAAGGCTTTGATCCGGTCGCTCCCCTTGCTTGATCTGTTCCCAAGAGCGGTGCAACTCCGGAAGATCTGCCATCACAGCATCCCCAAACACATGGGGGTGACGGCGGATGAGCTTATCGGCAATTCCCGCAGCCACAGCTTCCAGATCAAAGTGGTTCTGCTCGGCAAAGATCTGAGACTGCAACACCACCTGCAACAACAAATCCCCCAGCTCTTCGGCAATTGCTGCCGGATCCCCGGCTCGAATGGCAGCTACCGTCTCATACGCTTCTTCAAGAATGTAGGGGGTAAGAGACTCTGGAGTTTGGGCCCGATCCCAAGGACACCCGTCGGGAGCGCGCAACCGAGCAACAATAGCCGCCAAACGACTCATGTGTGAGCTAGAGGCGGAACGCTCCAGATAAAGGTGGGCAAAATGGCCCGTCGCTTGGGGATCCCAGCTTTGCAGCGTCAGTGGGCCGGCCACCACCTCTAAGCCCTCCGTTAACAACGTAACAGGCTGGACAGGAGCACAGACCTGTTGCAAAACACTGCGCAGCTCCGCCGGATCCTTTCCCCCACAGCTTTTCAGCAGCAGGGATCCCTGCTCAGCAGCGAACCACCGAGCCAGAGCCTGTTGCCAGTTAGGCTGAAGACTATCCAGCGTTTGCAGCATGATCAAAAGGGTAGGCGCGGCCCAAATCCAAAAGGCGGCTGAGCTGCTCCAGATCGATGAAACTCAACTCCAAAAGGATCATCAGCAACGGCCCTTGCTGGCGATGCTGCAGCTTCTTGGCCAGGCTCAGTTGAGAACGGTCGATAATGCCCGTTTCCAATAGATATTCCTCAAGGGCTGGGGGGGGAATGGGATCTAGCATGGTCGTTTCGCAGCGCTGAAGTAAGGACGAGTATGAAAACTGAGAAGATAGCAAACCAATGTAACTATTCTTAACACTTCTACAGAATTTCGGCAAAGATCTGGCTAGTGCGTAGGCCGAAGGCGAGCTTGCTAAGCCCTGCGCCCACAGCTCCAGGACAAGAGAACCCCTAAATTGCCTCGGCAAATGAGGTTTCCGTATCCAAGGACACAAAAAATGGGTACCAAGAGTTCATGGTATGGTAGCAAATTGGCGATCAGTTGGCAGCACCCCGAAAGGCCGACTGCTTTTTCTTTGTGGGAAAAACCAACTCACCTTGCAAGATGTTACCTTTTTATCTCGTTGAATCCTCGTGCTTAACTTACAACAATTCTTCGGGGATCCAATCTGTTCGGCTCCTCTGGGATCTGCCCTAATGCTGTCATCCTGCTCGGGTTCGGTTTTGGGCATACATCGTCCTACGTTCAGCTAAGCTAGAGACACTTGCCACATGGACTCCCGTTATGTCTGAAGCCCAGGGTTTACTGCCAGTGGGGGCAACGGTTCAAGTGGTGGAGATGCCTCCTTACCTAAAAACGGCTGACCCAATGCCGATGTTGCGCCCGGCCCATTTGATCCGCTTGCACGAACAAGGGGTGATCCTGCAGCGGCGGCTGTTGGGCACCTACAGTGTGCAGTTTGCCAATGGCATCTTTCTCATAGACGGAAAATATCTCGCGCCGGTGGGATCCCTGTCCTGACACGCCCATCTCTCCTCCGAGCCAGCTGGATGGGTTTGCCGGCCTTTAGAACCTTTGGGAGCTGGCAGCTTTCTGCAGAAGCGAGCCTTCAACTGGCCGGCGGACTTTCGCGATAGCCTGAACCGCGGCTAGCCGCTTCTGACGCTTCAGCGAGCTCAGCTAGAAATCGCAGGAGCCCCGCACTGTACCCGTAGGGTCAGTGTCGGGAGGAATGCGGAAGTTATGATAGAA
>NZ_JANSHM010000032.1:0-31352 GCF_047461635.1 Synechococcus sp. W55.2
GATGGCGCCGCAGGACCAGCCCCATGAGCGCTTTGAGTTCCCTGAAGAAGTCCTCCCCCGCGGCAATGCGCTCTAAACCCACTGAGCTCGCTCGACTTTAGCTGCGGTAGATCCCTAGAGATCTGCTCTGTGAGGATGAGCGCTTGCCCAAGGGATCCCCTGCCGCGGATCCCAGTGGACAGGGAGCCCAACGGCAGGCGCTCGCGTTAACTAAACTTTTTTTGGTGTCTCTTGTTCCTGACTATCATTGGAGGTTGGTCTCTGTGACCTCGACAACATTTGGTTCTGCAGTGGTGCAAGATCGCACCCAAGGCGGATTTGCCTGGTGGGCTGGGAATGCCCGCTTGATTAATCTCTCCGGTCGGCTTTTGGGCGCCCATGTGGCCCACGCTGGCCTGATCGTCTTCTGGGCGGGAGCGATGCTGCTGTTTGAGGTGGCTCACTTCACGCCGGATCGGCCTATGTATGAGCAGGGCCTGATCCTGATGCCCCACGTGGCCACTCTGGGCTGGGGGGTTGGCCCGGGGGGCGAGGTGATTGACACCTACCCCTACTTTGTCATCGGAGTGCTGCACCTGATCTCCAGCGCCGTGCTGGGGTTGGGGGGCATTTATCACGCCATTCGCGGCCCAGAAACTCTGGAGCAGTCTTTCCCCTTCTTCGGCTACGACTGGAAAGACAAGAACAAGATGACCACCATCCTGGGGATCCACCTGATCCTGTTGGGGTTGGGGGCTTTCTTGTTGGTGGCCAAGGCCATGTGGTTTGGCGGTGTCTATGACACCTGGGCTCCAGGAGGTGGCGATGTGCGGGTGATCACCAACCCCACCTTGAACCCCGCCGTGATCTTCGGCTACTTGTTCAAATCTCCCTTTGGTGGGGAAGGCTGGATCATCAGCGTTGACAACATGGAGGATGTGATCGGTGGCCACATTTACATCGGCATTATCTGCATTGCCGGTGGGATCTGGCACATCCTCACCAAGCCCTTCGGTTGGGCCCGCCGCGCCTTCATCTGGTCTGGGGAGGCCTATCTCTCCTACAGCTTGGCGGCGGTTTCCCTGATGAGCTTCATTGCCACTTGCTACATTTGGTTCAACAACACCGTTTACCCGAGCGAGTTCTACGGCCCCACTGGCCCAGAAGCATCTCAGGCTCAGGCTCTCACTTTCATCGTGCGCGACCAGCGCTTGGGGGCCAACATCGGCCAAGCGCAGGGGCCGACCGGTCTGGGTAAATACCTGATGCGCTCCCCCACGGGCGAGATCATCTTTGGCGGTGAGACGATGCGCTTCTGGGATGTGCGGGCTCCTTGGAAAGAGCCGCTGCTGGGCCCCAATGGCCTGGACTTGGATAAGCTGAAGAACGACATCCAACCTTGGCAAGCTCGCCGTGCGGTGGAGTACATGACCCACGCGCCGCTGGGATCCCTGAACTCGGTGGGTGGTGTGGCTACCGAGATCAACACGGTGAACTTCACCAGCCCGCGCACCTGGTTGGCTGCTCACAACTTCATCTTCGGCTTCCTGTTCTTCGTGGGTCACCTGTGGCATGCCGGTCGCGCCCGCGCCGCTGCTGCCGGTTTTGAGAAAGGGATCAACCGCGAGAACGAGCCGGTTTACCGGATGAAGCCGATCCGCTAACTTTGGGTTAGCACAACGGTCTCAATGGTTTGGCTTGGCCCCCATACCGGGGGCCTTTTTTTGGGCATCCCCCCCTCAAGGATTGGCAGAAAGAAAGTTTGGGGTGGAAACTGAAGAGCGCTGAGTCATCAGAGCAGATGCACAAGATCCCTGTTACCGTCATCACCGGATTTCTGGGATCCGGCAAGACCACGGTGATCCGTCACCTTTTGCTCAACAACCAGGGCCGCCGCATTGCCGTGTTGGTTAACGAGTTTGGCGAAGTGGGCATCGACGGCGAGTTGCTGCTGGATTGCCAACTGTGTGAGGGGGAGGGATCCATCCCCATTCTGGAGCTGGCCAACGGCTGTCTCTGCTGCACGGTGCAGGAGGAGTTTTTGCCCACCATGGAAGCTCTGTTGCAGCGGCGGGCGGAGCTAGACTGCATTTTGATTGAAACCTCAGGACTGGCCTTGCCCAAGCCGCTCGTGCAGGCTTTCCGCTGGCCCACCATTCGTACAGGCGCCACGGTGGATGCGGTGATTACGGTGGTAGATGGTCAGGCTCTGGCCTCCGGGCAACTGGTGGGGGATCCGGCGGCCCTGGAGGCGCAGCGGCAGGCTGACGAAAGTTTGGACCATGAGACTCCGCTTGAGGAATTGTTTGAGGATCAGTTGAGCTGTGCCGATTTGGTGGTGCTCACCAAGGTGGATCAGATTACCCAAGAGGAGCAAGCTCGGGTGGAAAGCTGGCTGCGGCACCACTTGCGCCCTGAGGTTCAAATCCTCCCTTGTGAGCGGGGGCAGGTTCCCCCAGAAGTGCTCTTGGGCTTTAATGCAGCGGTGGAAGACCAGCTCGAGCGCCGCCCCAGCCACCACGATCACGGGGAGGAGCATGAGCACGAAGCTTTTGAGTCTTTCTACCTCAGCTTGGAGGGAGGTTATGAGCCGGGATCCCTGGTGGCTCAGCTACGCCAGTTGGCCCAAGAGGAATGTCTTTACCGGATAAAAGGGTTTGTGGCCGTCCCCTACAAGCCGATGCGCCTGGTGCTGCAGGGGGTGGGATCCCGATTTGAAACCTACTACGACCGCCCCTGGCAACCCCAGGAGCCGCGCTTGACCCGACTGGTGCTGATTGGGCAAAACCTCAACCGCGAGCGCATTGCCGCCCAGCTCCAGGCCTTGGCCATCAGAGAAACGGTGGCCCCCACCGGCTGATCCCTGTCGGAGGCGAGTGGGATCCCTTGGGTCCTCGGCTCTCATCCCCCAGTCCCAGAGGGAAAGGAAGTAGCGTCCAGTTCTACTGTTACTCAAAGGTGATCTAGAGGTAGGTATCCAAAAGAGAGGCCACGGTGGGGAAGTGGCAGCGCAAACCCAGGGTTTCTGGGGAAATGGCCGGGTAAACAAAATGGCGCTGGCGCAGACAGAACTCATCCCAGGCTGAAAGCCGCACCCGAAATAGAAAGGCCAAGCCGCGAACGAGAGCCGGGGGCAGAGGCACTCGGAAATAGATCCGTTTTTTGAAATAAGCACACATCTGTTCCACACATTCATCCCAGGAGAGGGGGGGATTGCCCAACACCCAATCGCCGCCACCAGGCAGATGGGCCACCCAATAGGCCACCATCTCGGCCACATCGGCAGCGTGGATAAAGTGGAAGCTGGCATCCACCCGCAAAAAGCGGATCAGATCCAGCCAGCGGAGAACGTCCTTGAGGCCGGCAGTGATGTGGGAGTAGGGGTGGTGGGGGCTGCCGCCAAAGAGCAGGGTGGGATAAAGGGTGAGCAGGCGCTCCGGCCAGAAGCCGCTTTCCTGCCGCCGCAGCAGCATCTCGTACTTGCTGCGGATGTAGTCGGTGCCGGCCCGTCCGGCAATGGCCAAAGGCTCCAGGGCCTGGTTTAAAAGGCTGGCTGTGGAAAAGTAGATCACCTGCTGACAGCGCTCCGGATCCAACAACTGAAAGAGCTCCAGGGTGTGGGTAACATTCACGGCCCAAGCCAGGGCGGGATCCCCCCAAGCCGCTGCCATGTGGATCAGCCCATCCATCTGGCGCAGCAGAGCGGCGTGTTCCCGGATGCGCAGGAGATCGCCGGGTACTAGGGTGATAGGGGCGGGCAGCCGTTCTAGGGGCAGCCGCAGGCGGCTGGTCTCGCGGATGAGAACGTACAGGTGGTAGGCGGGCCGCTCCGGAAACTCGGGATCCCTTTGCTGGGCCAGGCGCTCCAACACATAGTGCCCCAGGCAGCCGCTAGCGCCGGTAAGAAACAGGTTTCGCAAGAGGTCTTCCCAACGGGACTCGATGAAAAAAGCTTCTGACTAGTGTACCGCTTCAGCTTCTGTCTGCCGGACTGCCTGAGCCCTCAATTCCCCTGCAAGAGAGCCGCTCGACTTGGCAAACCCCACACTGGAAATCTGGCCGCAAGGATGTCAGCATAGTTCGACAAGAATCCAACTCAAAGAGCATATCCGAATATCCATCTGCATCTGTGGCTGTAACCTCTTCTCCGCCTTCCCGTTCCCGCGCTTTTGGCCTTTGGCCGCCGCTGGCCTTGGTTTTGCAGCGGCTGACCCAAGCGGTGCCGGTGCTGCTGTTGATCACGGTGCTCAGCTTTTTGCTCTTGCAGCTGGCCCCCGGAGATTTTTTGGATCCCTTGCGGGCGGATCCCAGTGTCAGCCAGGAGTTTATTGCCCAAGAGGAAGCGCGGCTGGGGTTGGATAAGCCCTTGGTTTGGCAGTACTTGACCTGGCTGGGCAACCTGCTGCAAGGGGATTTCGGGGTGAGCTACACCTATCGCGTGCCGGTAGCACAGCTCATCCTCTCCCGCGCCGGCGCTACCTTGCTGTTGGCGGTGTCCTCTGTGGTGCTGACTTGGCTGGTCGCCATTCCCCTAGGGATCCTGGGGGCGCTGCGGCAGAACACCCCCCTGGATCGGGCGTTGCAGTTGCTCAGCTACCTGGGCCAGGCCATGCCCAGCTTCGTGCTGGCCATTTTGCTGCTAATTGTGGCCCAAAACGTGAGCTGGCTGCCGGTAGGGGGCATGACCAGTGTTTATTTTGCCGAGCTTAGTTTGGGGGAAAAGTTGCTGGATCTGGGCCGCCACCTGCTCCTGCCCACGCTGGCCCTGAGCATCACCAGCTTTGCCGGGCTGCAGCGGATTACGCGCGGCAATTTCTTGGATGTGCTGCGGCAGGAATACATCCAGGCGGCGCGGGCCCGTGGGATCCCAGAGTGGCGGGTGATCTGGTTGCACGCGCTGCGCAACGCCGTCAACCCCTTGATCACGATCTTGGGCTTTGAGTTTGCCAATCTGCTCAGCGGCTCTTTTATTGCCGAGTTTTTCTTCAATTGGCCGGGGCTGGGCAAGCTGCTCTTGGAGGCTGTTCAAAGTTTCGACATCAATGTGGTGATGGCGGGGCTTCTGCTGGGGGCCGTGATGCTCATTCTGGGCAATTTGTTGGCCGATTTGCTCCTGATGTGGGTGGATCCCCGGATCCGACCCGAATCACTGCTGTAGTTAACCATTGCTGCTACGGATCCCTCAAACAGGCGGCTCAATTGTGGAGACAATATCCCGAATCACCGCCTCAGCCTCTTGCCGTCGGTTGCCGGCCATCTCTCCCGACCCGGCCAGAGAAACCCGATGGGTCAGTACCGGCACGAACAGTGCTTGCAGATCTTCTGGTAGACAAAAGCTGCGCCCTTTCACCAGCGCCTGAGCCCGTGCTGCCCGCGCCAAGGCCAGGGCTCCACGGGTGGATACCCCCGCCCGCAGCAGCTTGGACACGCGAGTGGCCTGCACCACCTGCAGAAGATAGTCCGCCAGGGATCCATCCAAATACACCTGATCCACCGCCGACTGAATCTCTCGCAACTCCATCAGGGAGAGAACCGGCTGCAGAGCATCCACCGGCTCGGCCTGTTGCCGTTGCAAGAGTAAAGCTCGCTCTACCTCAGGGCTGGGGTAGCCAATCGACAGCCGTACCAAAAACCGATCCAACTGGCTTTCTGGGAGGGGATAGGTGCCGTGGTACTCCAAAGGATTTTGGGTGGCCAACACCATAAATGGGCTGGGCAGCGGGTAGGTGCGATCGTCCAGCGAAACCTGCTTTTCCGCCATTGCCTCCAGCAGGGCACTTTGGGTGCGGGGCGAGGTGCGATTGATTTCATCCGCCAAGACCACGTGGGCAAAAATGGGGCCGGGACGAAATTCAAAATCCCCTTTCTCTTTATTGAAAAGGGTGAGGCCAAGGATATCTGTCGGCAATAGGTCGCTGGTAAATTGAATCCGCTGAAACTTGGCTCCCAAACTGTGGGCGATGGCCCGCGCCAAAGTGGTCTTGCCTACACCGGGCACATCTTCAAGCAAAACATGACCTTCCGCAACCAAGGCCGTGACCACCGCCTGCACCACCTGCGATTTGCCCTGAAACACGGATTCGATATTGGCAATCAGCTTGCCAATCTGTTGATGTAAGTTTTGTAACCGCTCTGCCGGGATCCGTGCCGAACCAGACCGGCTGCCGACACTCGCCATAAACCATTCCCAAAGGGGCCTATTCCACCTTACAGGCTGGATCCCATTGCCAGCTCAGGGCGGGATCCCGCTAAACCCCAGTGAAAAACCGGAGTATCATAGACCTAAGCCCTCCACAAGGATGGATATCTTGGAACTGTCTTGCAAAAGTGAATATGCTCTCCTGGCCCTTCTGGAATTGGCCCAGCACTACAGCGATGGCCAGGTGCTGCAGATTAAAGAAATTGCGGCTCATCAGTCCATACCCGACCGCTACTTGGAGCAATTGCTGGCCACCTTGCGCAGACAGGGGTTGGTGCGCAGCCAACGGGGATCCAAGGGAGGCTACTTCCTAGCCCGAGCACCCTGGCAGATCTCGCTGCTGGATGTTATCCAGGCCATCGAGGGGGAAGATCTCAGCCGCTCCCGCGACTTGCCCTCGGGCGATCTCACCCCAGAGCGGGAAGTGCTCCTGAAGGCCTGGCAAGATGCCCAAGCTGCGGCGGTAGCCATTCTCCAGAAGACCACCCTACAAGACCTCTGCGACCGGCAGGCACAACAGCAACAGGCTCGGCTCATGTACTACATCTAGGCCAGAGGCTGGAGCTGGGATCCCTGGCAAGTTTTGGGTTATCCTGAAACACATTGCTTTTCGAATTGAGCCCTTTCCATGACCGTTCGCTCTTCTCGCTCTCAGGCTGCCGATACGTTTTCCGCGGAAGATTTTGCCCAGGCTTTAGACAAGCAAAACCTCAGCTTTCAACCGGGGCAGGTGGTGCAAGGCCGCATTTTCCAACATCAGAACGATGGCGTTCTGGTGGATATTGGCGGCAAATCCCCGGCCTTTTTGCCCCTCAAGGAAGCAGGGATCCGCCCAGGGGAAGATTTGAGTGCGCTCTTTCCTTTAAAGACAGAAGCCGAGTTTCTCATCCTGCGGGAAGATGCAGAAGGACAAATTGTGCTCTCGGCGCGGCGGCTGAGGCTGAAGCGGCTTTGGGAAGAGCTGGCCCAGAAGCAAGCCAACGGCCAGACGGTAACCGTTCCGGTGATCGCCACCAACAAAGGGGGGGTGGTGGTGGATGTGCAGGGGCTGCGCGGCTTCATTCCCCGCTCCCACCTCAGCCAACGGGAAAGTCTGGAGGAGTTGGTGGGGCAATCCTTGACAGCAAGCTTTATCGAGGTGAACCCAGAAGCCAACAAGCTGGTGCTCTCCCAAAGGGCGGCTGTAAAGTCCGAGAACTTGAGCCGCTACACCAGTGGCCAAGTGGTGGAAGGCAAAGTCAGCGGACTAAAACCCTTCGGTGTGTTTGTGGACTTGGAAGAAGGGGTAACCGGGCTGTTGCACATCAAGCAGGTCAGCCAAAGTTTTGTAGCCTCGCTACCGGATTTGTTCAAACCAGGCCAACGCATCAAAGCTGTTGTCATCGATGTGGATGACGCCAAGGGACGGATGGCCCTCTCCCTGCGGGTGCTGGAAAAGCATCCGGGCGAGGTGCTGGAGCAGCTGGACAGGGTTATGGATGAGGCCGAAGAGCGGGCCGGTAAACTCAAGGGGAGAATAACATCCGACGGCCAAGTCATCTGATCCCATCTCTGCCTCGAGTTCGGATGCAAAACCTGCAGAGGGAAAGCAAGACGCCTTACGGCAATCAGAGGAAAATCACCTTGCGTCGCAAGAGATTGGCCGCAAATCCTTACCGGTGCTCAACGCCTTACGGCAATCAGAGGAAAATCACAATGGTTGGCAGCGCCCTCAGGAACCGCGCCATCCAGTGCTCAACGCCTTACGGCAATCAGAGGAAAATCACGGTTGACTGCCGCATGGGCGGTTTCGTCCCCGGAAAGTGCTCAACGCCTTACGGCAATCAGAGGAAAATCACCCGAATACTGAAATGCAGGCAGACCCGTGGCATTAGGTGCTCAACGCCTTACGGCAATCAGAGGAAAATCACACTATTACCGTTCCCATTCATACTGTTTGAACCCAAACTGCCGTGCTCAACGCCTTACGGCAATCAGAGGAAAATCACTGTGTCTTTACAGGCAAGACATTGGTAGCTCGCTGCGTGCTCAACGCCTTACGGCAATCAGAGGAAAATCACGTGGTGCCGCTTGCGGATCCGCTGCCGCGACCTGCTCGTGCTCAACGCCTTACGGCAATCAGAGGAAAATCACTGCACTGGCACGCCTAGGCTTTGGGCGTAGGCTATGTGCTCAACGCCTTACGGCAATCAGAGGAAAATCACTCCACAGCAGAACACCTTGTGTGGTGTCTGGCTCGATCGTGCTCAACGCCTTACGGCAATCAGAGGAAAATCACCGGGGCAACATATTCACCTTCTGGAGACCCCCCTATGTGCTCAACGCCTTACGGCAATCAGAGGAAAATCACGCCGTGCCCAGATACGTCTACAAGCTCGGAACCCACCGGTGCTCAACGCCTTACGGCAATCAGAGGAAAATCACCCGAGCAACTCACCAGTTCTCTTTAAAGCCCTGCTGTGCTCAACGCCTTACGGCAATCAGAGGAAAATCACGCAATTGTACACTTAGGTGGGCTGGGGGGGGGGAGCGTGCTCAACGCCTTACGGCAATCAGAGGAAAATCACTCACTTTCAAACCGCGACCGTTTGGCCTCAAACACGTGCTCAACGCCTTACGGCAATCAGAGGAAAATCACCCCAACTCGGCACTGGGATATGAAGCGTTCTTATCTGTGCTCAACGCCTTACGGCAATCAGAGGAAAATCACCCAAGGCTGGACTTGCCAGTCACCCCCTCAGTCTTGTGCTCAACGCCTTACGGCAATCAGAGGAAAATCATGGGCTGGCTGATCTGACTGAGAAAACGGTTACGTGGTGCTCAACGCCTTACGGCAATCAGAGGAAAATCATCGCCGAGGAATTCGTGCGTCGCTTGCCAGGCAGGAAGTGCTCAACGCCTTACGGCAATCAGAGGAAAATCATACTGAACCAGGTATTTGGGACCAAGAAGGAAGCTTGTGCTCAACGCCTTACGGCAATCAGAGGAAAATCATACCTACCAACGGGAGCCTGTCCGCACGAGGACAAAGTGCTCAACGCCTTACGGCAATCAGAGGAAAATCATTGGGGAACATTAGCCCCGAGGGCCTTCTTTGTCTGCCTTTTGTGCTCAACGCCTTACGGCAATCAGAGGAAAATCACCTTCTTCGGGCGGACGGTACTCTCGCACCACGCGCCGTGCTCAACGCCTTACGGCAATCAGAGGAAAATCACCTGAGGTTAATGTTACTTCTCTTACCCTGTAGGTATGTGCTCAACGCCTTACGGCAATCAGAGGAAAATCACGTCAAATCATCACAGGTAGTTCCACTCCCACTAGTTGTGCTCAACGCCTTACGGCAATCAGAGGAAAATCACCCGATCCGACTCTGGACATCCTGATCCGAGTGACACGTGCTCAACGCCTTACGGCAATCAGAGGAAAATCACGGCGCACCCCAGGATTCTTACTCTGCAAGGCTCGGATGAGCCCTTTGCAAGCATGTACCCTTATTCTATACACCAACTGCCAGCTAGAAGACAGGTCTCCTAACGCACTGGGCCCGGCAAAAGGTTTTCTCGTAAGGGAGCCGGGATTTTGCAAGCAACTCCAGGCGGTCGAAAATCCCTGGAACCCGCTTCCGACAAGACTTTCAGGTCTTTTGGGGGCTAGAGCGTCTTTCACAACGATAGATCCTTGCTTTTTAACAGATCCTGTAGCTATCCTGTCGTCCTGGCCAACTTTCTGGTCGATTCGAGGCGAGCACCCGCTCTAAGCAGCGGTTGCAGATCCCCACAAGCAAGAGGCCATCCTCTGGTTTTAGAATTTTCTCTAGCTCCCAACGCAGTTTTTCTCGTTCTCGCAATGTTAGCCAGGCACGAAAAATTGAGTACTGAATTCGTTCTCCATATCCCTCCAATAACTTGGACGCTTTCCGCCACCGCTTCTGACAGCGAATATCGTAGCACACCAAGTAACAAACCTTATGCTCGGCCATAATCTATCTCACGACTAAATTTCCAAACAAGTCTGCTTCGCCGTTCCACTCTTTTTCCAAAAGACGAACCTCTAGCTCTATTAAACGGCAGTAGGTAAGAGAGTAATGAGTAACTGGGTGCTTCCACTTTTCTCGCTTGCGCTCCTCGTAAATCCGAATCATCTTCTTACGTCCCTCTTCGCTGAGCCAAACTTGTTGGCCCCGTACTGTAAAATCTGCGTCTGGATCCCATTGCCGTCGGTTAACTGAGGCTACGACTGGCATATCTACAAGAGGAACACGGAAGATCTCCATCAAGTCAAGAGCCAGAGGAGGTGCTTGAGAACGAGGCTGGTGATAAAAGCCCAGGGCGGGCTCTAATCCAACTGTCAAAATAGCATTCATTACATCTTTAAGCAAAAGAGCATAACCAAACCCAAGTAAGGCGTTAAAGCGATCCTTGGGAGGTCTTCGATTTCGTCCTGAAAATCGCATTTCCTCAGGTACTGCATCAGACAGCAGATGAGGCAAGGCAGAAAAGTAGAGCGCTGCTAAGTTTCCTTCCAGTCCCAATAGACTTGACAAAGAGTCTGCCTGATCAACTTGCTTGAGCAATCGCTTCATTTGTTCGATAGCTTGTTCTACCTCCGGCGAACGCTGGGATCCCAAGCGCATTAAGAACTTGCGCTGGCTCTGGCCTCGACACCTCACCAACTTTCGGGCTAGTCTCAGGCACATTTCAGGATTGCTCAGGGCCTGATACTGTCGAATGCGGCGCTGGATGCTCCCATATCGGGGATCCAGGCTGCCGACATAGCGTCCACCTCCCGAAATTAAGTGAATTCCAATGTATTGTTCGGCGCAGAAATGAATGGCTTGAGTTGAAATTTGAGAGAAACCATGCAGCACAATTTGTCCGGTTTGCTGAGCGGAGATAAACTCTTCGCTTTGGTTTCGGTAGGTAACTTTGAGACGGGATCCACTGCGCCCTACCCGTGCCCCTGGCTCTAGAATGTGGACACATTGCCGTTCGTCATCTTCCGGGAACAGGCGAATAGGTTGCCATTCTCTGTCATGAGCTAGCCTCGCTTCTTCGGGCAAACACACGGGGGCCAAGGAGCAACCCGCACACAGCCGCTCATTACTGGTAATTGGGGGCCGCAGAGGAGATTGACGCAGCAGCCTCGCTTGTTCGATTGCCTGACGTACAGCTTGGCGCCCAGCATCATCAAGGGGTACGTGTACGAGCACATTGTCAGCATGGTACCGAATTCGTCCTTCGGGAATTGGGATCCCCAAAGCTGTTTCCACGAGATAGGCATAGGCCAAAATCTGCAACCGGTCACTTTCCCAAGCTTGAGGCTGATTGTCTGGATCCCGTGCTGACCGACCCCTTTTATGCTCGTAGGGAATGATCTGTCCATCACGAGTGCGCAAAGCATCCACTCTTCCCCGCAAGCCCAGTTCTTCGCTTTCTAGAAATAGATCCTCCCACTCCTCTCCCTCTTGCTTTTCCAGCTCTGTGTGTAACCGCCGACCGGCAAAAATAGCTGCGTTTTCCGTATAGAGCTCCTCGACCTCCTCTAGATAAAATAGTCGTGGGCAGTAGGCCAATGCGTGCAGTGCTGAAACACGAAT
The DNA here is from genome assembly GCF_047461635.1 of Synechococcus sp. W55.2. Lineage (NCBI taxonomy): Bacteria > Bacillati > Cyanobacteriota > Cyanophyceae > Synechococcales > Synechococcaceae > Synechococcus > Synechococcus sp. W55.2. The sequence continues at coordinate 11,775 of NZ_JANSHM010000032.1, forward strand.
CAAATCTGAATCTATCTGTGCGGGGAAATCGATTAGTGATGCCGGCATAATCTGATACTCCGAAATATGAAAATATAGAGTTCTTCAGCAATCTTAGAACAGCTTTCTCTTTGAGCAGAGACAAAACTCAGGCTCCACGCAAGATCTTCTCCTGGCAGAGTTAATAGGCTGTTCGGAAATAAGCCTTCGACCTAAGGTTGATAAGTCTAGAACCAACAGCTTGGAATTCTCACGGCTTAGTTTGGGCAAATTTCCGTCCAGGCTAACTCCGGCACATCATCACCTTCAAGAGTTCGGAGTGAGTATCTTCGCCAGCGAGTATCCCGCGATCCCACGTGATCAACCCAATACGGCAAGGTCAGGATCCCATCCTCATCTTGAATTAGCCATCTTCCCCCTGAAGGGACTTTCTGAATTGGTCTTACCGAGTTAACTAAGTCACGACTCTCTCCTAGGCTTAGTCCCCCAGATCGGTCAATTAATTCAGGATTTTCAAAGGCTCTTTCCAAGTCATGAGCAAGGGATCCATTGACCAAAACTGCGATTTGCACATCGGTCAGCAATTGTTGGTAGTCAGGACGGGCATTGTTTGGATGCTGAATATCTTTTGTCTTAAAACGACGAAGGGTACGGATCACTGTAGAAAGCTGGGGTTGGCTCAGGAGAGCAATTGCCAGTTGGGATCCGCAATATCGATGCCGATCCCATTCTCCCAGCAAGGAAAGCAACATTCCATAAACAGTAGCCGGTGGCGGCACTGGATAAGTTTCGGCAAACTCCCTGGCCCAAGATTGACGGAAACAGGCGATAGGCACCTCAACCTGGAGCTGAATCATGCTGCCTCCTCACAAGAAATTTGCTGCCTAATCAAGCTGATAAGTCGATTAACTGTTGACTTAATGCCTGGACTTACATGAGCACCCAACTGGGCTAGCTTCTTCCCGTCCTCAGTTTCGGCAGCGGCTCCTGCCAGCCATAGCTCTTGAGGATCTATATCCCCCACTTGCACTCGACGCACTAAGTCCGGCATGCTGATTTCTCCATCAGAGTTTTCTTCAAAACAGTAGAGCAGGCGTGGCGAAAAGTCGTGTGTCCAGCGCAGGACTATGCTATCCGGTGAAAAGTCATAGAGAAAGCGAGAGTGATTGCCGGCCACTTCTCCCAACGAAACCAGTCCGTTTAACACTTCGATTACTCGGTCTTGCCGGTGGAGCCGAGCAGGAGTCATTGCAAAGCCGTACTGATAGCGAGTAGCATGAACCTCCGTTCCGTAGAGAGAAGTGGATCCCTTCTGGCCACTTTTTGCGTTGAAGGTTACATCTCCGCTGTAGGGTCGAGTAGAAACTGCCCGAGTTACTTCCAAAACACCTCGCCGAGCAGTGGTAGTGCCCTTTGGTAACTTTTCTCCCTTCTTCCTGGATGAGTTTTCGTCTGAGGCATCTACTTTAGCCCCTTCCGCACGCATAAAGCCTAGGACATCATCATCGATATACCGCTCGGGATCAAAGTTAGGCGCTTGCCACTCGTTGTCGTTGGTTTGATCATTCCAACGTCGGTTAACTTCGCAGCCATTCCCTGAGACCTGCCAATAGTAACGCAGGGCCCAACGGATTGCTTCAGCAGAGACGGTAGTGTGCACCTCATTTTTCCAGAGGATCTTTTGCAGGGTAGTGATGTTGCCGTCATTCTCACCGCGGTTGTTGGCAGCGGTGCCGTAGCTGGTCAAGATGTTGCCAAACAGGTGCAAAGTCATAATCTTCCTCCAAGCTAATTCTTCAAACTGAACTGTTAAGTCGTTGCTACATCAACTTTTCACTTGACTTTCTGGCTCTTGCTTTACACTTTCAGTCCTCCTCTAGCTCGGCAAGTACAATCAAGTCAACATCATCCTCGTCAAGCTCATCCTGAAGTTCTTCCTGTCGCTCCTTGCCTTTATAGCTGGCCAACGCTAGAAGAGCTAAGTCTCGCGCTTTTTTCCATTCCTTGGGATCCATAACTAAATCCATCAAGTCATCCCAATGCTCTTGCAGTGTCGGTATTCTTCCAGCCCGCGCCCAAAAGCTAGTAATAAACTCGCGGAAGCTTTCCGCGTTTTTGCATCGAGTCAGACCAGTGCGAATACGTATATTTTCTCTGTCGAAGTTAGTAAACTCTCCCCTATCCTGGGTTTTCTGAGATAACCGACCATAGGTAAAGCGCATGGCTTCATGACAAGCCTGAACAAACCAGCGCTCTCTGTCATCCATTTCCGTTTTCATGACCATTTCGTTTAGACCTCCGCGCTCGTAACATAGCTGATTAAACTGCTCGTTGCTATTAACCTGCTCTGCAAATCCGGCATACCAAGAGTAACCCCTTGCCAGATTTTCAGCAATCATCTCACGAGCAAAACTTGTTGCAATGAAACTGCCTTCCTCTGCTTTTGCCTTGACGACAACTCGATCTGGTAACACTGCTTTGCAGATCTGGTAGTTTTTACAGACGCAATATTCTGCTTCTACAGTAAGTAGATCTGTGCGAGATTTTTGTTGGCTCGACCACGGAACAACACCTAGAGTTAGAACCTGACATCGTTTTACCTTAAATTCCCTAGCAGATTCTGCAATCCCTTGGTACGTCAAAAACCTAAGACCAGCATCTCCCAAACTCGAAGCATGAAAATCCTGGTAGGCTGCATAACGAAGCTGGGGATCTTGCCGGTAGCTTGCATAGACCTCCATATCGGTAATCTCGGGAACTACCAGGGCATATTGAGCTTTCTGATCTCGCAGCCGCGAGCGAAGTATGTAGTAGCAGCAAGAAACAGGAGCGTAGAGAAGTATAAAGGCCATCTCTGGAGACTCTTCAAAGCTTGTATCCGAGGGAAATGCATTGTGGCGAACGACTGCACCAGGATTAAGCCAGCCAGCAATGCTAATTGGCTGCTTAAGCCAATTACCGTTTTTATCACATAGATTTTTGGCAAATTCCTGATGGACGTAGCTTTCTAAAGCTTTATACTTGATAATGACAGGTGGATGATCCTCATCAATCTCTAAAGATTGAGTTTGCTCGCCAATAACTTTACGGGTTTTGGCATGTTGTAGAAATGTTCCCAGGATTCCTTGATGGATGACTACCTGGGAGTCTTTTCGCATCGACTTACTGTCGATCCCTCGCAATGCGATTAATCCATTATCAAGTTGGAAAGACTCTTTGAGCAACCAATCAATTACTTCAAAGTCATTTCCCTGCCAGGACAGTTGAACTTGTCGAGACGTCAGTTCCCAACTTAGTGACCCTGGACGCTTTTCTGGTGGAATTTCCTGCTCTAGCTGCTTGAGGGTCATCCATAGTCCGGCTAAACCCGCCCGATGCAGCAATGTTAATCCGGGGTGTCCTAGGTGCAACTTTAATTCGCTCATGGTGTGCCAACTTCCTCGCTGTAGTTGATATATCCAGGCTCTGTGATGAAATAAAACCCGCGTCGTTGCCAATTCCACCACTCTGTCTTTTTATCTGGGATCCGGATTGGAATTGACCAGGCTTGAGCTTCTTGTAGAAAAGCTTGCATTCTCGATAGCTTTTGGCCCTTATCTAGAGCTTTCTTCTGTCTGACTTCAGCAGCCTTCCAAATAGCGTCTTGATCTTCTGCCAGAAGCACTGTTATCGTGTAGCCGGCCTCTCGCAGGGAACTTGGATAAGTGCACCAGTTTTGATCAAGCCATGCTGACTTCACCCTGGCAGGCTCTTCCCGGCTGAGCTGAGAGATGATATCAGCCAGGTCTCGCTGGGAAATATACTCAAGTTCTCTAAGCTGTTCAAGCAGCTGCCGGCCAGTTCCTAATTCTGCTGCGCCATAGGGGAGGTGTTCGTTCCATTCGTAGAAAAGAGCTACACGGGATCCCTCCTGCTCGCTTTTCATTCTTCGATTGAGGCGACCTAGTCGCTGAATTAAAGATGTCGCTGGAGCCATAGCAGAGATAAGCAAGTCTGCACTTAAATCTAAGGACATTTCACAAACCTGTGTAGTAACAGCGAGAACAGGCCCTGGTTGACCAAAAGCGTTAATAATCTGCTCATGCTTTCTAAGTCTATCTTTATAACGAAATCGACTGTGATAAATTAAAACTTTGGCTTCAATGTCTTTTAGCTTCTTCTGAGCCTCTCGATAAATGTTAATGCAACTGGCAACTGAATTGGTTACCCACAATACCTTTTGGTTCTCTTGAACTGCCTTAGTAACTTCTGACCAAATGGATTCGGAATTGATGGGATCCTCCTTTGGTTGAATTTCTCGTATTTGATAGCGCTTCAGCTCTTCTAGCTCTTGAGGCCCTTCAATGGGATCCCCTACAGGCTCACCCAACTCCCTCATCACCCGTTTAATCGCCTCAAGTCGCCCTGGGGTGAAGCTGGCGCTCATCAGTAGGATAGGTGCGCCTCGAAAAGCCTGTAAAAATCTCAGCAAAGAGCCAAACAACTGATTGTCATAGGCATGTACCTCGTCAAAAACGAAGGCAGATTGAACTAGAGCTGGCCAAGAAAATAGTGGTCTTCTATTGTTCTGGATTAACCCTAAAATAGAGTCCACAGTGCAGATAACCAGTTTCTTTCTCCATACTTGCAACGCTGCCAAACGAAACGAATTACCCTCATCCTCTTCGCCTTCGCCGGTCAATAAAAGTTCTCGATCCAAATCTGCTCGTGAGTGCATCAGTGTCTTTTCTATTGGGGATCCCTCAGCGTAGTCCAAGTAGCCCTGAGTAGCCGTTCCGGTGGTCGGATAGCCAAAAAACAGTCGCCTTCCCGATGCCCACTTTTTCGCCCAAGCGTAGGCTCCCAAGGTCTTGCCTGTACCACAGCCTGCCTTGACCAGTGTTACTCGATGAGTGGCAGCAGCCATTTGCTCTTGGAAAGGACGTAGGGAGCTTTCTCCTAGTTTTTGGGCAATGAGTTGCTCTAGGTCTTCCTCTCGAAGAACCAAGCTTAGTGCACCAGAAATCCAATCTTGCAGATCTTCTCCCTCTGTCGGTAAGATTGACCCTGCTAGATCTGCAGCAATTACTGTTGCTTTGGCAGCAGCCACCAGCACCTTCTGCTCAGGGCTTAAACTTTTGGCAAAGTCTCGAAATTGACTTTCTAGAGCCTTTAGGCAATCTTCTAGACATTCTTTTTCCCAGTTTTTTGAAGCTACCCTTGGAATCTCTGCCGGTAGCCCAAGTCTCTGTGATCCCAGTCTCAGTACAGATTCAAAGTCTGTATGTTCAGTGTAAATGTAGATCCCTAGTCCTGCGCCATCAGGCAACTCTGTAATTCTATGCGATTCCCTACCTTGGGAATCTACTCCTGCTTTGAAGTGATGTCCAATTGCTGCCCAAGTAGCTAAGATCAGCTCCTCTTCAGAAAATGCCTTCCCTAGCCACTTGCGGAATTCTTTGACTTGTAGGGCAAGTATGCCACTTAAAAACTCATGACGAATGAGTTGTTGCCCATTGTGAGCTTTCCAAGCTTTGTCAAGTTTTGCTTTTGACTCAGTGTCTAAGATTGATGACTTGAGATAAACCATCTCCTGGAAATGTTGATTGGCTTTACCCCAGTCGTGCAGATAAGCTCCTAATTTGACAACATCTTCCAAACGATTTGAGTCACTTAACCCTAACTGCTTGCAAATAGTCTGTCCTAGGCGATCTGAGAAGACTTCAGCCGCTGACAAGACAGCCGCAACATGGCCTGCAAGTTTAGCAGCGCCCCTTGCCTGAGCATACTCTTCTTTAGATTGGTAGCTGGGATCCCATTTTCCCAGCGATTTTGCTAGCAAAAACTTAAACATTGTAGAGTCATCCTCACCTGCACGGCAAAAAGAATCCACAACCCATGCGCCGCCGGCCACCTAGCCCTACCTGCTGGAGGCGAATTGAGTCTTCTTCCTGTAGGTTCTCTACTAAGGTTGAGAAACCTACAGTTGTATGCCCTTTAATTCTCAAGGTCTTGCGCAAGGGTTTCCCAGTTTTATCTTGCAGTACTGATACCCGGCCTGAGATCTTAAGCTTCTCTAACTGGTCTTGGGCAGCTTGCACAAATGGATCTGGCTCGGTGTAGCCCTTGATTGTAACAATTCGGGCTTTTAGGGAAGTGCTTGGTTTGAGAGTAAAAATCCTGGGGATCCCTAGCTGTACTTCGTGAGATCCAATCTTCAATTGCTTGCCGGCTAGCTTGTACACCTCCGGCACTGCTTCCATGGGCAGCCGAATTCTAATGTGGGAGTGCGGAGTCAGTAAGATTTTGCCTCGTCTGTCTCCAATTCCCGCTGTTGTCAAAATCCCGATGTGAGGGTTTCGGTGCAGTGTTGGTACTTGGTGGCATAGCGCCGCGAGTAGAGCGTACCCGTGATCTGCTGGGAGGGTAGTTCCTCGCACGGGCAGGCATAGGTCCACTACGGGAGCTTCGTAAGGGACATGTGTTGGGTTTGCCATTGAAGCTTCAGCAGTCATTGAGTGGCTCATCACACAACTGCCACCTAAAACATATGTAAGAAATGCTAGTGAACACAGCTCGCTTCTGTCAAGCAGTGCGCGGCGCCCCAGGGCGATCAGTGGAAAGGGCAGTCAGGAGTGCTAAGGCCTGCTGCCAGCAGCAAGGCACTTTCGACCACAGCAGCCACGTGAAAGTGCTCAACGCCCAGGGGCTTACCTCTGACAATACCATTGGTCTTAGCCCTCTTCAGCCAGGAGGTGATTTTCGGAAGAGTTCCCAGAAGAGGGCTGGATCCCCTACCCCCGCATAGGCAACCTCGAAGGGTAGAGCTTAGGATGGCTTGACCCATCTCCTCTTTATCAGCTCTCTCGCTGCCTATGAACCTGTCATCCATTGCCAAGCCACAGCAGCTTTCTCTTTTGCTGATTGCACTTCAGCTAACTCTGGGAGCGCCGGCGACAGCTCATCCGGTCACCAGTTCTGCAACGGACTCGACGGCGGCAGCCATTCAGCGAGTAACGGAAATTCATGGCGGAGCTGGGCCTTGGGCTATGGTCGGCTATCGCATGGGGATGCGCGCTCTGCAGGAGCTGGGCTTGATGAGTCCAACTCCCCACACTTCTAGGAACCGTTTTCTGGTGGAGGTCATTCACGGGTCGCCGGCAGAGATCCCGTTCGTGTGCATTGTGGATGGCTTGCATGCTGCAACAGGGGCCAGTTTGGGCAAGTTGAACTTGAAGCTGGTGGAGGTCGAATCTCTTGAAAAAATGCGCAGCGTGGTCATCCACCGAGAGACCGGCAAGCGGGTGGAGTTTCAAGTTTTGCCCGAGTTTATCGCCAAATACCGGAACTTGCCCCCGGAACAGCTGGCGGCTGCAGGGCAGGAAGTTCTTCAACTGGCCGATGAGAAGCTTTTCCGTCTCGCCATTAGCCCATAGCAGGGAATATCGCTTCGGGATCCCTTCGGCATTCCTGAGCCAATCGGCTCCAGACCCGAGCGGGTGGCCACCTCTGCCGGATGCTCTCTTTCTGGAACTAACTCTGATTATCGTGGGCTCGCTAGGTACCCCCTAAGGGATCCGGGCTTGAGCGAATACATCTTGAGGGATCACCTTTAGACCCGGCAGGAAATCATCTTGAATGGCTTGAGATCCCGTAAAGGTGCGCGGCGGGGCATCGGGATAGAAGACGGTGATGCTCTTGGCTTGGGGATCCACAACCCAAACCCTGGGGATCCCAGCTTCTAGATAATCGGTTGCCTTCTGAGCTATGGCTCCAAAACTCTGGCCAGGAGAAAGGATCTCGATCACCAACTCGGGAATGGCAAAACAAGGTTCATCGGTCATGGCCTCAACCGGCAACCGCTCGTTAGAGATGTAAGTAACATCAGGAACTGGGATCCAGGGCTCTGCCTTTCGTGTTAAAACAACTGCCCACTCAGTATGTGCTGACCCAGGCTTAGGACACTCAGGGCTAGAGCACCAGTCCTCCAAAATTTGCCACAACACCGGTTGGAGACGAGCATGGAAGCGTTTTGGCGACATGGGTTCGTTTTTGGAGACGGCCCGCCCATCGACTAGCTCATAGACAATATCCCCCTCCGGCAAGGCCAGAAACTGTTCGGGAGTTAGCTTTTGACCTGAAATGGACAACTCTGGAGTCGATAGCATCACAGGATCCCCGTTGTTTAGGATGGCCGAATCTCTGTCTAGGCTAGCTCTGACATCCCCCACCTTCACCGTTTTGAAACAGTTGTCGAGCAGGGATCCAAATCCAGCGGCAAGATGGCTCCACTCAATTTTGGGGGTAGAGATCCCCATCTTTCTGGCACCGGCTGAGCAGAGGATGCCACTTTTCGGGAGAGGATAGGGCAACATTCAACCCAGAACCCTCTCCAGACAACTTGAGAAGGGGGGGCTTCCAAACTGCAGTAGCTTGAAGATGCCCGTGCTTCAATGCTTGAAAGCCGTCATCGAGAGGATCCCTATGGCTAATACCCTTTTGACCACTCTAGGCACCAGCCCCTACAGCGAGACGGTGTATGTTTTTGGGGAGCGGAAGGCCGATAGAACCCGTTATGTTGCCAAAGCCCTCTGTCAGCTCTTTGACATCGAGAGGGTGATTGTGCTGCTAACCCAAGAAGCACATGACACCCATTGGAAGCATCTACAGGACTGCCTACCCCCCCACGTGGAGAAAATTGCCAAGGCCATTCCTGAAGGCAAAACCGAGGCAGAGACCTGGCAGATCTTCGACGTGCTGGTTGACAGCATCGAGGCCAACACACGGCTGCTTTTTGATATCACCCACGCTTTCCGCTCCATCCCGGTGCTGGTGCTTTTAGGAGCTGGCTTTTTGCGCAAGGCCAAAAATGTTGAAATCCAGGGGCTCTACTACGGCCTCTACCGCCCTGGCCAGGTCGAAACCCCCATTATCGATCTCACCCCGGCGGTTCGTCTTTTGGACTGGCTGACGGCTACCGACAAATTCATTAGCACCGGCTCGGCGCTGGAGTTGGGCCAACTTTTGGATACAGTTCAACGGGACTTTTACCGCCAACCAAAGCTCGGCAAAAGGGATCCCAAGCCCATCCGGCTGCAGAACTTTGGCCAAGCCATCCGCAATATCTCTCGTTCCCTGGAGCTGGTAAGACCGGTCAGCCTTTTGGAGGATGACTTGCTTAGGTTGCAAAGGTACTCCACCCAGGAGTTGGCAGAAGAGGTGGGCCAATTTGCCAAGCCCTTTGGCTTGCTGTTGCAAAGCATTCAAGACAGCTACAGCCAACTGGCTTTGCCAGCAGACAGAGCTACGGATGCCAAGGCTCAAGTTCAAAAGCAATTTCAACTGCTGCGCTGGTATGTGGAGAAACGCTTCACCACGCAGGCAATTCTCTTAGCTCGGGAGTGGGTGATCTCGGCCCTCTGCTTGTGTGAGGGGCTGCCCAACTACCGCCAGCGGGAAGCGCGGCAGGAGATCGAACACCAACTGGGATCCCTCATTCCACGGGAAGACCAGCCCCAGGCGCCTCCTGACATTGCTGCCCATGTTCCCGATGCGCAGAAACTTGCCAACCTCTGGTCTCGCCTCAGCCAGTACCGCAACGATGTTGCCCATGTGCAGATGAATCCAAACCCTTTGAACAGCGAAGCTCTAGAAAGCTTTGTTTTGCAAGACCTGCTGCCTGGCCTGGAAGAGCTGTTTCCCAAATTGACCTGGGCAGAAGGGAAGTTGGAAGGGGATCTTTCCACTTCTCCGTAGGCTAAAGACATCGGTTCGCCCTCAGATTCTGGGTTTTTGGTCAAACAACGGCTATTGAGAAATACTGAAGAAAACTGAGGGCTGGCCGGGATCAGATCGATTTTGTTTTGTAGCTTCTGTAGCCACGACATCGGGTGGCTACCGGGGTTTTGTTCCTTGTTCGAGGAGTTCCTAACTGTTCTGTTTCTCCAGCGAAAACACCATGTCTTACTACTGGCAAGCTAAGCTCTGGGGTCTGTTACATGATCCCGCCCTCAAAGCCCTACACGACAGGACTGGCCGCTCCAAGGAAGGGCTGTGGACCAGACTGGCGGCGATGCAGGGATGGTCTTCTCCCAAAGCCGAGGGATCCTCTCCCATAGGCGATGCCGATCTCATCGCCTCGGCCAGCGACCGGGCTGCCATTGGCCATTTGCCTGTAGCCATCGACTACCAGGTTGAGGATCGCGGCCAGGGGTTAGGCTCTGGACTGGAGATGAGCCATCTGCTCTCGGGGCGCAAGCACTTTTGGCAATTGGCCAATGAGCAACACCAAGCCCTCAAGAATGCCTGCTCCCGTGCAGACTACCTGATGGAACGGGAGGAGAGCGCCATCCCTGATTGGGTTCGGCAGGAGACGGATCCCCAAAAAGTGTTTTTGTGGTTTTGGCGGTGCTTTCCCCAAGCTATTTGTCAGGAGTTTGGGGATGAAAGCTTGCTGTTATTGCCAGCAGAAACCCGGCTGCCAGACGGATCCCTGTGGAGCCACGCCAGCGTCACCGCAGCCCTAGCGGGATGTTTGGCCGGCTACGACGAGCTCAAGTTCGCGCGTCCCTTCTTGGTGAGCTTTACCTTCAACCCCATCCAGGAGCTGATCAAAGCCAGCCGCAAAATGCGGGACTTCTGGGCTGGCTCCTGGCTGCTGCACTACCTTTCTGCTCGCATAAGTTGGCGACTAGCTGAAAAATACGGTCCCGACTGCCTACTCTACCCCAGCCTCTATGGCCAGCCATTAATCGACTACTGGCTGCGGGAGAAGTACCCCGAATTTGAAGAATGGATCCCTCAGCCTTCGCCTAACGCCCTGCTCACCGCCGGCTTTCCCAATGTGCTCCTGCTGCTGCTGCCAGAAGAGCGGGTGGAGGCGGCCATGCAGTTTGCCCAGCAGACCCTCAAGGAAGAATGGAAGCAGTTGGCCCAGAGGGTGCTGGATCACCTGCAGGCGGATCGCCACTGGATGGTGCAGTTGCACCCAGAGGATCCCTCCTGGGGAGGGTGGCTAGAGCACCAGTGGCAGCACTACTGGGCAGCCATGCCCTTGGGATCCCCGGCTCATGCCCTCAAGGATACCGGCATCCTCAAGCCCCCTCATGTTTCCATTGATGCGGATCCCTGGGTCAGTGCCCAAAACCGCACCTATCACCTGGGGGCTAAGCAAAAGCTCTTTGCTGATGAGGAGCTGGAGTTTCTGCGGGCTAGCTTTTGGGATCCCCAAAGACAACAGCGCCGCCAATACAAAGCCGGACTCAACGTGGGATCTTGGTGGGCAGCCGCAGTGGAGCAAAGTCGGCGGCTACAAGCCGCTTGTAAGCAGGCCCGCGATTGGCAGCTCCCCGTTGCGTTTGGGCCGCGCAGCACCGTTTCGGGCTTGGGGCCGGTGGTGCATCCCTCACCGCGGGAGGGGTGGATAACGGAGGGAGAGAGTCGGCGGCTTTGGCAACGGCAGGCCGGGCTCTTCGATGGCCGGGAACAGCTCAATGCCACCGAAACCCTCAAGCGGGGCTTGTACAAAGTGCTGCCGGAGCTCTTCCGCGAGCTGGATGAAGACCAGATTGCCGCTTCCTACCCGGATCTCACCGCTGGCGTAGCCGGCTACCTCAAAACCCAAGGGCGACGGGAACGAGAGCACTTCGAGCAGGCCTGTCAGGCAGTGGAGGCCCGCTACCCGGAGGTCAGAGGGGTGCTGCGGGAAATGCGGGGCAAATGGGGGATCCCGTGGGCCGACCGGCAGAACCTGCGCTACCATCCCCGTCTGCTCAATGCCGGTTGGCTGGTGGAAGACCTGGAGCTGGACGAGGAAACGCAAGGAAGCTACCGTCAGGACATCGAGACGCTTCTAGGCCGCTACTACCCCAGCGTTAACCCCGCCAGTTGGTACGTGCTGGCTGCCGGGGATGGGGACGACATGGGCAAATGGCTGAGCGGCGAGAAGATGAAATCCTACTACGACTATCTGCCTCAACCCCTACAGCGGCTGGCCAACGGGCAAACGGAAGCCATTGGCGAGGTCTTTGGCAAGGACAAGGAGGAGCTGGAGCAAGTCAAAGACGCTTTTCAGAAGTTTGTCAAAAACAGCCGCAAGCGCATGGGGCCTGCCACCCACAGCGCCCTAAGCCGCGCCCTGCTGGATTTTTCCGGCCAGTTGGTGCCCTACCTAACAGAGCAACGCTATGCAGGCAAGCTCATCTACGCCGGTGGGGACGACGTTTTGGCCTACACCAACCTCTGGGAGTGGGATGGCTGGCTGTGGGATATTCGCCAGTGTTTCCGGGGGGGAGAGGATGACTGGCGGGAGTTTGAGAACCTGGGGGACTACTGGCAGTGGAAAAAAGGGCGGCCTCCCGAAGGTTTGAGCCGGCGCCCCCTCTTTACCCTGGGATCCGCAGCCACCATCAGCTTCGGCGTGGTGATTGCCCATCACTCGGTGCCTCTGGCCATTGCCCTGGAAAACCTTTGGCAGGCGGAAGAAGAAGCCAAGGGCCACCTCTATGCCCATGGCTGCCCCAAAGACAGCGTGCAGGTGCGGGTGCTGTTTGCCAATGGCAACCAACTGGTGAGCACCAGCAAGTTCGACACGTTCGACAAGTGGAAGGATCTCCTTGATTTTGACTGGAAGCTCATGGGCCAGCAGCAGGATCAAAGCTCCTTGCTTGAGCAGGCAGCCCAACTGTGGGAGCAACATCCTGCCCCCAGCCCAGAGGCGGTGCCAGCCTGGGCCACGCTCTTTTGCAGCCGCCGGGATCTCTTCAAACAGGAATCGGAGCAGAAAGAACACTTCCAGAACAAGCTTGTGGAGTTTATCCAGCATTTTTGGCAGCACAGCCTGCCCGCCCAGCCCCAGGAGTGGGATCTGGAGATCAAAAACTGGTTCAAGTTGGCAGCTTTTGTGCTGCGCAACCGCACCGTGAAATTGGGGAGGAACAGCCGATGAGTTGGTTTACCCTATCACCCTTGGATGTGTGGATGTTTCGGGATGCCAAGCCCTTTGCCCCGGGAGAGCGGGCCTGGGCCAATAGCAGCTTTCCCCCCAGTGGCCACACCTTGGCCGGGGCTGTTCAAGCCTACCTGGGCCAGCCGATGACGCTGCGGCTGCGGGGCCCCTTTCTCTGCCACGACGAAAGGCTCTATTTCCCCGCCCCTTTGCACCTGGAAGACGGATCCCCCCTTGTCCCTGTGCCTTGGTTGGACGAGAGGGATCCCTACTTCCATTGCCACTGGGATCCCACCCGGCCAGCCCCGTTGGTGTCCCTGAGGCCAGCAGAGGAGGAACCCGAATGCAGCCAGAGCAGCAAGAAGAAAAAAACGGGAGGCTATCTGACCTTCGAGGCGGTGCAAAAGGCGCTGGAAGGCAAAGGCTGGGATCTCAGCCAGGCCGTTAAGCCACCGCTGAAGTATGAAGTGCGGCCCCACAACACCCTGCAGGTGAGCAAGCGGCAAGTGCGAGAAGCCGATGGCTACTTTGTGGAGACCTGCATCCGCCTTCAGCCGGGCTGGAGTTTGGCCCTTTCCATCGAGGGCTGGGATCCAGATCGCGAAGCCTGGGATCCCCTACCCCTTACTCAGGAAGCAGTGCTGCGGCTGGGGGGAGAAGGCCACTGCGCTTTGCTGGCCCCCTGTCCGAAGCTGCAGGAGCAGTGGCAGCAGTTGCAGACCCTTTCTCAGGCTACCTTTCGCCAAGCCCGACGCGCTTTGGCCTACTTGGTGACCCCAGGCGTGTTCATCAAGAAGGTGGATGGACGTTCCCTATGCCGTGCCTGGCCCTGGGAATGGAGATTGGCCACCCCCCACCCCGCCCATCCCCTCACCGGCCCCTTAGTGAGTGTAGCTACCGGCAAGCCCGTTCCCATCAGTGGACGCCTGCGGGTGGATCGCCCCCAAGAGCAGCGGCAGATGAGCCTGCCTGCCCCCCAAGTTTTTGCCGCGCCCCCTGGTAGCGTCTACTACCTAGAGCAACCGGCCCCCCTCAACCAAGAAGAGCCCGAGCTGGAAGATGGCCGGCTCAACGTGTTCCACCGCTGGCGGCTGTTGGGCTATAGCGAGCTCTTATGGCTGCCTTGGGCGAACTGAGTTTTGCTTTCAACCCTCCAATGCTTACTCAAAAAAGGAGAGATTTGTATGCCTTTTCAGATCGTTTACCTCCATCTGTTGACTCCCCTGCACACTGGCGGCACCACCCAAGAAGGCAACCTCTTGGGCATTGCCCGCGAATCCCACACCCATTTGCCCTACATCCCTTCCAGCACCATCCGGGGCAGGTTGCGGGCCAGTGTGACTGATAAGCACAAAAAATTTGAGCTCTTTGGCAACGAAATTGGGGAAGGGGATCAGCTGACCCAGGGATCCATTTGGATTGGAGATGGCTCCTTGCTTTGGATCCCGGTGCCCTCCCTCAGCCACGGGGTGGTGTGGATAAGCTGCCCGCTTCTGCTCAAGCGCTGGCTGCGGCTAACAGGCCAGAATCTGTCAGTGCCGGATCCCTATAGTACGAGCTTGAAGGCCGACCGACCCATTTACCTCAAAGATGCCATTCTCAAAGAGGGTCTTCGACAATGGTCGGAATGGAAGAGCTACACCAAAGATCCTAATATCAGTCGCATGATTGTTTTACCAGATCAGCACTGTGCCACCCTCATTCAAATGAGCCTGTGGCGGCAGGTGAAAGTCAAGCTTAGCGAGCACAAGGTTGTGGAAGGAGGCTTCCGCTATGAAGAGGCCATTCCTCCTGACAGCTTGATGTACTTTACCTGGGGGGTTACCGCCCAAGCAAATGGCAGTTCTGAGGAGGCAATGAAAGAGTTTCGAGATCTGCTGCAATCCAACCAGATTATGCAGATTGGCGGCCAGGAAAGCTTGGGCCGAGGCTTTGTGGAGCTGTCTTTGAACTAGATCTCAACCTAGGAGGGAGGTTTTATGAATAGCTTTGACCCGCGTACATTGGCCAAGCCCGTTTACGAATCCCTGTGCCAGCTCAGAGCACAAACCAAGGATACAGAAAGGCTAAAAGAGCAGAAGAACCAGGCTGTGGAGCTGTACACCTATCTTTCCACCTGGGGTTTGCTGCGCCTCAAGGCCGAAGAAGATGCCCTTAGCCAAGAGGGCAAAAAAGAGGTGGTCAAGGAGTTTTTCGATTGCCTAGAAAAGATCTCCGGTCAGAATGGAATCTCCAAATCCGACGGCCTAGATCGCCTCATGAGATTAGAAGTTGAAGAGTACCTGGGTTTAACAGGGCTGGGACTTGCTTTGGCGCAAGAATTCAGCTTCTGGGCTACAGCCATTTACCATGACGTTAGCGGGGGGGACTAATGAGTGTAGCTGTTCCAATCCAGTCTATTTCCCTGTATGAAGGAAGCCAAGTGGTTATCCATTCGCTGACTTGGCAAGACTTTGAGAGCATTCTGGAAGAGCTGGGCGAAGATCGCCACACTCGCATTGCCTATTACAACGGCACCTTAGAGATTATGTCTCCCTTATCCAAACACGAGCGCCCTCACCGCATTGCCGGCTACATTGTCTCAGCTATTCTGGATGCTCAGGGGAGAGACTGGGAAGATTTTGGCTCAACAACCCTTAAAAAGTCTGGCAGCGTTGGAGTAGAGCCTGACACCTGCTTCTATGTCAATAACCTGGAGCAGATGCGAGGGTGTGAGGGAAGAATTGATGTTGATCTATTGCCCCCGCCTGATCTGGCCATTGAGTCCGACGTTACTTCCCGGACCTTTATCGATGCCTATAAAGCTATTGGCGTGCCGGAAGTTTGGCTCTTGGGTGAGCGAAGTTTACGGATGTTTATTCTGCAGGGAGAAGACTACGTAGAATCGAGCTGCAGCCGGCTTTTTCCAGACTTCGACATCTCCAGTCTTGTACCTCAACTTATTCGACGCGCCTTAGAAATTGGCACCAGCGCTATGTTGCGCGAATTTCGGGAAACGCTTCGCAATTCCTAATACTGCTTTCCAGCTTTAGGAGAAGATCAAATGCCTAGCAATCGTCCTGCTCCCTGGTTAGGACATCCCTTGGATCCCAACCCCAGCCCAGATCCCACAGCGAGCTTTATTGAATATCTGCGTTGGATGAGGGCTCCAGCAACTCCTTTCAAAGACGGAGCCAAAGTCGATCTGGTGCACCAGGCAGAAGCAAAGGCAAACTACGGAGCGCGTCTTCAAGTTCTGAATGCTCGCATCAAACGCATTGCCGGAGAAAAAAACACTTTTCAGGTCACCTGTCCCTGGCGAATTCGGGTAGGCGGAGCCAAAGGCCCGGAGAGCATGCTGCTGCCCGCTTTTGATCACTTAGGGATCCCTTACCTTCCCAGCTCCACCTTGCGGGGGGTAGCCCGCGCCCAGGCTATTCGAGAGTTGATGCAGAAGCACAATCTGTCTTGGGAGGAGGCAGATAAAGCAGTGGCACCCTGGCTTGGGCATCTAGAAGCTGAGGATAAAGATAGTGCTGGCAAGGTGATCTTTTTGGATGCCTACCCTGTGCCGACCAAGACTCAAAAACAAGGGGATCCCGATAACTCCAGGTCGGGAGGCTTGGCTGTTGATATTGCCAATAACGTTTGGAGATGGAATGGCAACAGCTTGGAATATAAAGCAAATCCCAATGTCTTTTTCTCTCTCAAACAGGCCACGTTTTTAATCGGGATCCGCAAAGGCCCAGGCTGCACCGACGAGATGTTAGCCCAAGTGAAAGAATGGCTTATCCGCGGGCTGGAGCAAGGAGTGGGATCCCAAGTCAATACCGGCTACGGTCGGCTGATTCAAACTGGCAAAACTCTATCTCAATACAAGGGAGAATTCTTGCGGCTGCCTTTTGAGCTGGAGGGTCAGTTGATCCACGGGCGGCAAGTGGTCAACTGGAGACCTGATAAGAACCGGTATGACAACAAATCAATTGCCGAAGTCCGACCGGTAGCCTTTAAGAACATGCTGCGCTACTGGTTTCGAACCTTTGCCCTGGGTGTTTTGCCCGTGAAGCAGGTGCAGGAATGGGAGGGGCAACTTTTTGGGGCCATCACTCCCCAGCAAAAACACGGCTGGATCCATGTGGATTTGCTGAACGGCAAAGTCTCTCGGCCGGAGCCCAATCAGCAAAGAGAAGCCGCAGGCCAACAGGAAGGGATCCTTGTCTTGAGTTTTTCTAGCGAGTGCCAAAATTACGCTTCCCAAGCAGAGCAGGAGGCGGTGAAAAGGCTCTTTACTAACCTCACCTGGATGATGTTCCATCTGGGGGGTGTGGGCCAAGGTGCTAGAAGACCCTGCTACTCCCGCCAGGATCGCGACCGGCCTCCCTGGTGGCGCGGATCCACCCTCATTCCCAACTTAGAAGATTCATTTTGGAATCTGCCAGAGTCGGTAGAGGAATTCCAGAAACTCTTTCAGAAGCGGCTGCGGGGCTTTTTTGAAGCACTCCAGGTTTTGACTGGGCAGGCCATTGATCCCAGGAATCCCAGGAGCTTTGGTCAGGTCAGCAGAGAAAAGTGGCCTGAAGCTGTGGATGCCCATTGCAGGATTGTAGTCTGCAGCGGCCCAGAAGAGTTTAATAAGCCCTATGCTTTGGCTGTTTTGCACAAGGTAGGCAAGATAGCGCCAGGAAAATACGACAAGTTTCTCTGCGGCGACACAGGCACGCCGTCCCCTGTTTGGATTGCAGATTTGGATGACTATCAGGTGGTTACCGTTTTTGGGGCAACTGCGAATCCTAGGAAAAGATATCTCGAAAATCTGAGGAGTGGTGGATTTGCTCAAATCTGGCCATTCCAGTAGTAGGAGGTTAGAGAAGGCTCAACATGTCCAGAAGGAAAATCAACGTCAAAGCTCTAATAAGTCTAATCACAGCTTTAATCAACGGCTCAATCACACTGGCCATCTTACTGATTGCCCCTTTGGGATTGGCAGCCGTGATTACCAATACCATTCTTGTCGCGATTGCCAGCTTCTTTTCGGGCATTCTGGTCGAGATCGTGATGGATTTCTTGTCAAGTCCTGAAATTGATGTTGAGATTTTACCGGAGCGTGGCCGCTCTAAACCCGGCAATGCCATAGATCAGAGGCGAGGCGCTGAAGATCTGCGTCGTCATGACGAATAATGCGAACTTTATATGTCTCTCAGCAGGGGTGTAGGCTAAGCCTTAAGCAAGAGTTCGTAATGGTCTATTTGGGCGAGTCGCTCTTGCAGGAGGTGCCTCTACCCTTGCTGGAGCAAATTTTAATCTTTGGCCGATCCCAGGTAACCACCGATGTGGTGAGAGAGTGCTTGAAGCGTAATATCCCCATCGCCTATCTCTCGCGGCTGGGCTACTGCTACGGTCGCCTTATTCCCATTGCAAGGGGCTACCGCCGCTTGGCCCACTTGCAGCAAGCACTACCGGAGACATGGCGATTGCAAACAGCAGCTCAGATGGTGCGAGCCAAGCTGCTCAATAGCCGAGTGCTGCTGATGAGGCAGCTCAGGCAGCGCCCCACTGAGACAGGGGATCTGACCCTGCGCAGTCTGGAACATTTGGCTGCTCAAGCTCTTGAGGCCAAGTCTCTAGATCAATTGCGGGGCATTGAAGGAGCGGCTGCGGCTCTGTATTTCCCGGAATTGGGAAATTGCCTTCAGCAAAGGGGCTTTGTTTTGCTTAACCGCACCCGACAGCCGCCCACTAACCCCGTCAATGCCATGCTCAGCTTTGGCTACATGGTGCTCTGGAACCATCTATTAACCCTGATTGAGCTGCAAGATTTGGATCCCTATCAGGGTTGCTTGCACGCTAGCAGTGAACGCCATGCTGCTCTGGTTTCGGACTTACTGGAAGAATTTCGGGCGCCTATTGTAGATTCAATAGTCCTCTGGCTGATCAACAAGGGCATTATGAACATCGAAGAAGACTTTGAGTATCGCGATGGTGGCTGTTTTCTAAGTGATAGTGGCAGGAAAAAGTACCTTACAGCTTTCATCCAAAGAATGGAGGGATCCATCCAGACCCCTGACGGAGATCAACCCCGCTGGGATCTGCTAACGCAGCAAGTTAAAAAGTTTAAGCAATCCGTCTATAATCCTCAAGATTTGTACCAGCCCTACCGGATTCGCTGATGTTTCTTTATGTTGTTACCTACGATACTCCCTGCGACAAGCGACGCAAGAAAATTGCCGACCTGCTAGAAGGCTACGGCAAGCGCGTGCAATACAGCGTGTTTGAGTGCGTCCTCGACAAAGACAAGTTCGAGGAGCTCAAACTGCGGCTCCGCAAGAAGATCAAGCCCGAGGAAGACAGCGTCCGCTTCTATCCGCTCACTAGCTATGTCCTCGCCCAGGTGGAAATCTGGGGTGGGCCTGCCCTGACTGCACCCCCCAGCTCGGTCATTGTGTAGCTCAGGCAAGTCTCTTCCTACTTAAGCACTCGGTGTTTCCAAAAGCACACTCAAACGGTATCAACGCCTCCGCGAGCGATCCGCCAAAAGCCGCAAAGGCCGATTCTTTCGTCCGATCCCTCGACGCCTTGCGCCACAAGGCTTTCCGGCCCCAAAGCCCCCTCGCCAGCACCCTTTTTGCCGACTTTTTTCCGGATCCCTCGCAAATGGGTCTTGCATTCCTTGCCCTGCTTGGGTTTAATAGGGGTGG
>NZ_JANSHM010000033.1:0-30000 GCF_047461635.1 Synechococcus sp. W55.2
TGCGCCGCGAACTGCGTGTGCCCTTACTGGCTTTGCGTTGGAGTACCGCCCTCAACCGGGAGTAGTGGTCGCGGACTTTGTTCAACTGCTGTCCATTCCAGTTGTCCCCCTCTGACGTATGGGCAATATCTGTCCTCCCCAAGTCCACCCCGATCACCTTGTCGGCATCTTGCTGCTTGGGTGGCTTTCCCTCTACGCAAATCTGGATGTAGTAGGAGCCGTCTTTCCGCTTGACCAGCGTGGCGGCTTTTGGGTTGGAGCCAGCCAGCATCCCACGCTGGTAGTTACCAATGGCCAGTCCAAAGCGCTCTCGCCCTTCCACCGTGGTCAGCGACACTGTCCGGTCTTTCTCGCGGAACGAGAAGATACGAGCGTCGTAGGTAGCGAACCTACGCTTGAACTCTTTAACTGGACGGTTGCGCTGTCTCGCCACTTTGCGGGCGCCGGCCACCCGTCTGCAGACCTGCTGGGCCAAGTTACTGGACAAGCCGAATCGGGCGCGAATCTCGTAGTAGCAAAGGGACTGCAGTTTGACCGCATTGACGATCTTCTCCGGCGTGTTCTGGTTGACCCAGTTCAGTGCCTGCATAAAGGCATCCATCGTCGCGTCCAATTTAGCGGCTTGCGACGGGGACACCTTGAGCTTGCAGGATATGGTCAGGACTTGGCTCATAAGTTCATTGTACTTCATCAGAGCGCATTCCTCCCGGCACTGACCCTACGGGTACAGTGCGGGGCTCCTGCGCTAGTAAGCTGAATACCCAGCGCCGAAGGACAGACTGGGATCCAATTCTCCAAAATCCTAGGGACACTCTCAGTCTTAAGGCAGGGCTCAATCGACAGCGCGGATCTCGCCACTGTTTAGGCGCTCCACAATCGATTCCAGCAGTTCGTGCTCTTCTGGGGAAATTTCTTGATCGGCCATGACGGCACTGAGAATCTGCTGTTGCTCGGCGCGAGTCAAGACTTTGTCCGCCAAAGCCCGGTTGATTAGAGCTCTCAGCTCAGAGGGTTGAGAGGGTTCCACCGTTTTTCTCCTAGCGCTGGAGGGCAAGGGGTCCCATAATGGGGTTCTGGATCCAAGAAGCAATGGACAGCGGCCCACCACCCAGTATAACGGTACGGCTGTGGAAACCCAGGTATCCTCAAAAGACCAGAGATCCCAACCTGTGGGGGTGATTGGCGGCGGGCAGTTGGCGCAGATGTTGGCCTTGGCGGCTCGCCAGATGGGGATCCCGCTGGTGGTGCAGGCTGCTGCTCCCACCGATCCGGCGGTGGCAGTGGCCGATGGGATGGTTTGGGGATCCACAGCCGACAGCCAGGCCACGGCCCAGTTGTTGGAGCGCTGCCCGGTGGTTACTTTTGAAAACGAGTTTATCCCTCTGCCGGAGCTGAAAAAACTGGATCCGGAGGGATCCCGCTTTCGTCCCAGCCTCAGCACGCTAGAGCCGCTGCTGGACAAGTTGCACCAACGGCAGTTCCTGGCGCGGTTGGGGTTGCCGGTGCCGACTTTTTTTCCGCTGGAGGCGGTGTTGGATTCGGCAGACCTGGCTGGACTGGGCTTTCCGGTGGTGCTCAAGCGACGGCGGCAGGGCTACGATGGGCAGGGCACCCGCATCTTGCACGAGCGAGCGGCTTTGCAGCAGGCCCTTAGCCAATCTGAGGGGATCCCGCTATTGCTGGAGGAATGGATCCCGTTCGAGCGGGAGCTGGCGGTGATGGTAGCGCGGGGGCTGAAGGGAGAGATCCGGGTTTATCCGGTGGTGGAAACTGTGCAGATTGAGCAAATCTGCCGCCATGTCCTAGTGCCTGCCCGCATCCCCCCAACCACCGAGGCCGAGATCCGGCGCTTGGCAGCCGATCTGATGGAAAAACTGGGTGCAGTTGGCGTGTTCGGCATCGAGCTGTTTTGGGTGCCGCCCCCCCATCCCAAGGCCGGGATCTGGATCAACGAAATCTCGCCGCGGGTCCACAATTCCGGCCACTACACCCTAGAAGCCTGCCGCACCTCACAATTCGAGCAACACCTGCGGGCCATTCTCGGCCTGCCCTTGGGGGATCCCTCCCTCAAGTGTGCGGGGGCAGTGATGGTGAACCTCTTGGGCTATGAGCATTCCACCGGCGATTACGCAGAAAAGCGGCAGCGCCTGGCCCAGCTCCCCAATGCCACGGTGCATTGGTACCACAAAACCCCTGCCCGCCCAGGGCGGAAACTGGGCCATGTGACCGTCTGTCTGCCGACCGCTTCTTCCCTACAGCAAGCAGAGACCATTGTTCGCACCCTCGAATCCCTCTGGTACCCCCAGCCATGAGCCAAGCGCAGGATCCCTCATTTTCTCCAGCCACACAAGCCCTGATCCAGGCGATGCAACGGCGGGATGTGCCCGCGGTAGCTCAGCAGGTGAACGGCTTGTCCCCTCAAGAGCGCCCTGCTGTGTTGACCCCTGCCCTCCAATACCTGGCCGAGGTGGATCCCGCCAGCTCCCAGTGGTTTGTTCGCCACCTCATGGCCCCTGCGGTCAAAGCGCAACTGCGAGAAGGGATCCTCAAAGCCGCCCAAGACTACCTACAGGAAGCCGGCTTCACCGAAGGGATCGACTACGAATTCAAGCCTGTTCGCGAAAGCGGTGCGGAGTGCCATCCCCAATCGGGGGGCAACATCTTGAGCATCAGCCGCAGAGCCTTGCCCTATGCGGCTCCCGATGACGATCCCTTGGGGCAGTTGTTGTTGGCGGAATTCTGCGAATTGCGAGACTAGGCCACCATGAGCGGTACGAGTTATCGGCTGCAGCTGTTGGACATCACCGCCCTGCCTCAACTGCTGGAGCTGGATCGACGGTGTTACGGAGGATACTGGGGAGAACAGGGGTATCGAGCGGAGCTGGAACGACCCACAAGCACGGTGATTGGTGTAGTGGCGGAACCCGCTGCCGTTGGCGCTTCGTGTGGCTCGGGCCGAGCCGAGTTTCCCCTTCCCTCTCCAAACCCCACTTCGCCGACGCAGACGACAAAAGAGCTGGTGGGCTTCGGCATTCTCTGGCGCATTGAAGAAGAAGCGCATATCATCTCTCTGGCGGTGGATCCCGAGCACCGGCAACAGGGCTTGGGCCGGCGGATTCTGGAAGAACTGCTGAACCAAGCGAGAGCAGCAGGCTGCCGCTGGGCTACTCTGGAAGTGAAGGCTTCCAATCAAGCGGCAATCCGCCTGTACGAATCGGCAGGGTTTCAACGGCTGGGACGTCGCAAGGGGTATTACAACGGAGAAGATGCGCTGGTGTATTGGAAGAAACCGATTTAGAAAAGCGTCAATTGTATATAAATTGAAGGGCTGTGAACGTTTTTCGGGATACACCTCAAGCCAGACAACAAGCAAGCCAATGGGCTAAGAATATCAAGGCTGCGGGCGATACAATGCAATACAACCCATTGACCGAGTGTCGATTGCCCGTTTGATTCTTTATATAGGTCATCAAAATGCTCTCATTCTGTGGATGCAAACTGCCCGCTACAGTTCCTCCCAGCAACACTGACTCTAGCCAATGCAGCCGCATCCATCGCACAACAGAGATCCTGACTTAATCTACAAAGCTCCTGCTCGGTGGGGAAAAGCTATAGCCTGCGATATCAACACCTTGAATTCGATCCTTGCCGTTTGGTGGCCGATCAGAGCTTCAACTTACGGCTGGAGTCCTTGGGCTAATAAGATGTAAAGTTTTATTTCGAGATCCAACATTTCTGCTTCAATACATATTTTTCATATCGTATCCCCCCTCTGGCCAGCTTGCCTGAAAAAACACTTCAGGTTAACCTACACTTGTTATCTGTCCATCCTGAGCATTTTCAAGCTGTGAGGATCATTATGGACACCTCTGGAAACACCATTGGAAATGAGGCCATCTCTTTTGTCGTCAGTCTTTGGTCTAGGCTTATCGATTTTATGCCCAATCTCCTTGCGGCGATTGTCATCTTAATTCTGGGTTGGATAGTGGCCATGGCAGTAGCCTTCGGCGTTAGAGGACTGCTCAAAAGGACGCAACTGGACAATCGCTTGGCTGCTTGGGTTTTGGGCCAAAAGCCCGGCGAGAAGCTGCCCCAAACGGAGCGCTGGGTGGCCGCTGCCGTCTACTGGGTGATTCTTGCTTTTGTGTTGGTGGCGGTACTGAATGCCCTGCAGCTTCAAGCTGTCTCCGATCCGCTCAACAGGTTTTTGGGGGAAATCTTCGTTTATCTGCCACGGGTGGGTGGGGCGCTGGTGCTGCTGGCTGTGGGCTGGGTGGTGGCCACTGTTGCTCGGCTGGCGGTCATCCAGGGGCTGCGGCGTTTCAACCTCGATGAGCAGTTGGCCCGGCCTCTGCAACAGGAAAGCACTGCCGGTGAGGCAGGTGCAGAAGGAACCCCAACCGGCCAAGAGGGAGGTACAGAGGTCACCCCTTTCCTGCTGAATGAAACTTTGGGCAATGCCCTTTACTGGCTGATTCTGCTGTTCTTTTTGCCGATCATCCTGGATACCCTGAACCTGCAGGGGCCGCTGCAGCCGGTGCAAAACCTGCTGGATCAGTTGCTGTCGATGGTGCCGCGGATTTTGGGAGCGCTGATCATCGGTGCAATGGGCTGGTTTTTGGCCCGCATCGTGCGTGGGATCGTTTCCAATTTGTTGGTGGCAGCGGAAGCTAACCGCTTGGGGGCACGCTTTGGCATTCCCCAGCTGGCCCAAACGGTGGGCACAGTGGCCTACGTCTTGGTGTTGATCCCGGCAGTGATTGCCGCCCTCAAGGCCCTGGAAATCCGGGCCATCTCCGATCCAGCGGTGGCGATGCTGGAGCAGGTGTTGCGGGCCATTCCCCGAATTGCAGGATCTGCTCTCATCCTGGCCGTCTTCTACTGGCTGGGGCAGTTTTTGGCTGGCTTGGTGACCCAGTTGCTGCAGGCAATCGGTTTCGACCGCTTGGCTGCCGGCCTTGGTTTGCCCTCGGCCCCTGCTCCTGAAGCTCCCGCCGCCGAAGGGGATCCCTCAACCTTGGTGAAGCGGCGCACCCCCTCTGAGATTGCCGGCTTGGTGGTCTGGGTGGGC
Organism: Synechococcus sp. W55.2; assembly: GCF_047461635.1. Lineage (NCBI taxonomy): Bacteria > Bacillati > Cyanobacteriota > Cyanophyceae > Synechococcales > Synechococcaceae > Synechococcus > Synechococcus sp. W55.2. Next base: position 5,072 of record NZ_JANSHM010000033.1, read on the forward strand.
GTGGTCTTGTTCGGGGCAGTGCCGGCGGTGGAGCTGCTGCAGTTTGCTGCTTTGACCGACATCGTAGAGGGGCTGTTGGTCATTTCCGGGCGGGTGCTCATCGGCGCCTTAGTGTTTGGGATCGGTCTTTACCTATCCAATTTGGCCCATTCCATGATTAAGAGCCTCGGCAACCCCTCCTCAGGAGTGCTGGCCCAGGCGGCGCGGGTGGCCATTTTGGTTTTCGTTGGCGCCATGGCCCTGCAGCAGATGGGCGTAGCCACCGATATTGTGGTGCTGGCCTTTGGCCTGGTGCTGGGCGCCATTGCTGTGGCTGTGGCTTTGGCTTTTGGCTTGGGAGGTCGCGATGTGGCTGCCGAGCAGATCCGGCAATGGCTCAAGAGAGAGTGAGAGCCGATCTCTATAGGCATTCGATTGCGCCTAAAAAATTGCCCCGCCCATCACCGGGCGGGGTTATTGCTGCATCCTCAGGCCAGCTTAAACTGCCTCTGGAACTTTGGCCTCTTCCGCCGCCACTTCCTGCACCACGATCTTGCCCCGGAACACCACGTAGTTGTAGATGTTGTAGGACAAGATAACCGGGATCAGAAAGCCAATAAAGGTGAGCATAAACACCAGCGAGCTGGGGGAGGCTGCCGCTTCGTAGATGGTGACGCTGGGGGGGATGATGTTGGGGAAGACCATGAACCCCAAGCCGATAAAAGAAAGCGCAAAGATCAAAAAAGTGTAAACCAAAACGCTATTTTCTTCCCGCCGGCGCAGGCTGCGCAGCAACAACGCCACCAACAAAAGTCCCAGAACTGGGATGGCAGCAAAGATGTAGAAAAGAGGGGGCGAGAAAAGCTGAGCACGCGCCTGATCGGACATGATAGGAGTGCTGATGGTGATAAACACTGCCCCCAGTAAAGTTGTCCAGGTGGCGATGGTTGCCGTCTTGTAGTAGGTTTCCTGAAGCTCGCCGGTGGTCTTAACGATTAGGTAGGCTGAGCCGATTAACACATAGCCCTGGATCAAAGTAAGAGCCACCAACAGCGTGCGCCAGGTCAGCCAATCCCAGGGGCTGCCGGCAAAGTGGCCGGCTTCGTCCACGCGGATCCCTTCGAAGACGCTGCCCAAGGCAAATCCCTGGCCCAAGGCTGCCAAAAAGCTGCCCACTCCAAAGGCCAGGTTCCACACCAACTTGTTGTCGGCGTTTTCCCGAAACTCGAAGGAAACGGCCCGCAAGATCAGGCCCACCACCATGATCACCAAGGGTATGTAGAGGGCATTGAGAATGGTGGCGTAGGCGAGAGGAAAAGATCCAAATAGGGATCCCCCCATCAACACCAGCCACGTCTCGTTGGCATCCCAAACATTGCCCAAGCTGGTCATGAGAATGCTGCGCCGCGTCTCGCTGGAGGCCGTCAGGGAGAGGATACCAACTCCCAGATCAAACCCGTCCAGCAGAACGTAGAGAAATAGGAATAGGCCCAGGATAAAAAACCAAACCTGGGGCAGAAACCGCTGTAAAGGCTCAAAAGATTCCATCGCTGTTCCCTCTGCTTTGAGTATTTCTGACCAGTGCTAGACAGTTCCCGATGGCGATCCCCAGTCCCTCTCCCTCTAGGGAAGGGAAGTTGGGAGTTGACGTAGCGAAGGGTTTCACTGCTGTGGGGAATGGGCCTGCTACGTTGCCCTGTTGCTACTTGGAGTCACCAGTTAGATGGCTACCAAACTGCTGCTACCGAGCTTCTGCAGGACGGCGATCTGGCTCGTGGCGGGCAGGCTCGACCACGATCACCGGCTGCGTTGCCGGGACAGGGGCGGGCAACTCCAGGTTTGGCCCTTCGCGGATGATGCGGCTGCCAAAGTAGAGAGCGGCAACGAAGAACACAGTGTACAACGCGGTCAGGCCAACCAGAGAAAACAGCACTTCTCCTGCCGGCAGGGGCGAAACCGATTCCACCGTGCGCAGTTGTCCATACACAATCCAGGGCTGCCGACCCACACAGCGGACGATCCAACCGGTTTCAACGGCGATGTATCCCAGGGGTGCTGCGAAGATCCAAGCTCTCATCAGCCACTTTTGCTGAGAAAGGGCCTCCACTGAGAGCTTGCCCCTCAGCCATTGCACAAGGGTAACTCCGACAAGCCCGGCTAGGAGGAGGCCAATGGCCACCATTGTCCTAAAGGAGTAGTAGATGAGGCCAACCATGTGGGGACGATTTTGGGGATCCCAGCTTTTGAGCCCTTGAATGGGTCGATCCAGCCTGGGTTTGAACTCCAGCAGATAGCCCAGCGCGCCAGGGATCTTCACCTCCCACTCGTTGCGCTCTTCGCGGTCGTTGGGCACAGCCAACAGGCTCCAGTCTGCCCGCTCGCCGGCAGGGATCGTCTCCCACTGGGCCTCCATGGCCGCCAGCTTGGCCGGCTGATAGCGATAGACTTGCTCCGCGCTCAGATGGCCGACGAACACCTGCAAAGGGGCGACCACCAGGGTCATTGCCAAGACCACTTTGAGGGAGCGGGAGAAGAACTCGCTGTGCCGCCGCTTGAGAATGTACCAGGCACTGATGCCACCGATAACAAACAAAGAGGTTTCCAAGGTGGCAAAAAACATGTGCAGAAAGCTGTTGACCATGAAGGGGTTGACAATAGCTTGCAGGTAGTCCCGCACCACAAATTTCCCATCCACAAATACACCACCTGCCGGTGTCTGCAGCCAAGAGTTGGCCGTCAGGATCCAAAAGGTGGATAAGTTGGCGCCAAAGGCCACCAGGATCGTCGAGATCCAGTGAATCACCGGCGGGACGCGCTCCCAGCCGAACAGCATGATCCCCAGAAAGCTGGCCTCCAGCATAAAGGCCATCGTGCCCTCAAAGCCCAGGATGGTTCCAAAAAAATCTCCCACCGCTTCGGAAAAGGGTGCCCAGTTCATGCCAAATTGAAAGGCCATTGGCAAGCCTGAGGCCACGCCAATACCGAAGTTCAACACATAGAGTTTTGACCAGAAACGGGCGTGGCGGTAGTAATCTAAGTTGCGGGTTTTCAGCCAAAGTCCCTCAACAACAACGAGATAAATGGCCATCCCTGTTGTTAAAACCGGCCACAACATGTGAAAAATGGCCGTGAGGGCAAATTGTAGCCGAGAAAGCGCGACGGTGTCTAGAAACATAATTTGTACCAAGTTTAGGTGGATTGATTCATGCAGCTTTTTCCGACAACATCTGCTGCAATTGATACAGCTAAATCTCTTGCATGAAAAACATCTTGCTGACTGGCAGACATCAGATGAGGCCGGGAAAGCCGCGCTTTGTGGTTCCTTCTAACATCGAATCTTGGCTAAGACAATCGACAAGCCGTCCGACTCTAAAGGTTAATTTTAGGATTCTGTGAGATATAGACCTTTTTTGTAATTTGGACTACAAAGCAAAAAGCCCTCTGTGAACCTAGCGGCCAAAAACTGGCAGGCCATTGACATAGGGTTCTGGTTTTCTTCGTCTTTAAACAACAAAACTGTTGTCCCAATAGATCGAGGAGCAATTCCCAGCAAGGGGCGACTTCCCGTCTACAGCGCCAGCAGACGGCTGCTGATTGTCCCCGGAGCCTGCCAGAATTGGGATCCCTGCTTGTTGGGATCGCAGTTTGCAGTGTGGGGTGGAAGATGTCGTTTATCCCGCTGGTGCGCTTTCTGGCCCAATCTGGCTTGATGCAAGAGTTGGCCGCCCGGTTGAGATCACGGCGACAGGCAGATCTGCAGGGGGCAGGGCGGATCCCGAAGGGGTTGATCGCCTCGGCTTTGGCCCAGCAGGAGGGAAGATCCCTGCTGGTGGTCACCGCCACCTTGGAGGAGGCAGGCCGCTGGACAGCGCAATTGGAGGGTATGGGCTGGGAGACGGTGCAGCTCTACCCCACCTCCGAGGCTTCCCCTTACGAACCTTTTGACCTGGAACCGGAGCTGGTGTGGGGTCAGTTTCAGGTGCTGGCCGATGGTCTCCAGGGCAGGAAGGACATGGCCATTGTAGCCACGGAGCGGGCCCTCCAACCCCACCTTCCCCCTCCAGAGGTGTTTCGGGCCTTTTGCCTCAAGCTGGAACCCGGCCTGGAGATGTCGCCGCAGCAGTTGGGGCAGCAGTTGGCTCGTCTGGGCTATCGGCGGGTAAGCCTGGTGGAAAGCGAAGGGGAGTGGAGCCAAAGGGGCGACATTCTCGACGTTTTCCCAGTGGCCTGCGAATGGCCGGTGCGCCTAGAGTGGTTTGGCAACGAGCTGGAGCGACTGCGGGAGTTTGACCCAGTCAGCCAGCGCTCCCAAGATGGGATCCCCTACGTCTGGCTGACCCCCACTGGCTACGGACCCATCCTCTGGCCAGCGCTGCAGGAAAAGGCGGATTGGCTCTCCCCAACCCTGCGGCAGCAGTTGGAGCAGTCGCCGACTCCTCCGGAAGGCTTGCGCCGTTTTCTTGGCCTACTCTACGATCCGCCAGCCAACCTGCTGAGCTATCTGGATCCCGAGGCTTTGATCCTGATCGACGAGCCGGAGCAGTGCCAAGCCCACAGCCGGCAGTGGCTAAGCCACGCCCAGGAGCAGTGGCAGCTGGCCCGGGCCAGCGAGCCAGCTCTGGTGCCTTTCCACCGCCCCTTTGATCTCAAGGCTCCCGACTGGGATCCCTTCCCCTGCCTGTTGGCCCGCACCTTTGCCCCTGCTGGCGAAGCCGAAGCTGCCCTTGACCTAAAAAGCCGGCCTGTGCCTACTGCTCCCCACCAGTTTGGATCCCTGGCCAAAACCCTGCGCGAGTACCGCAAGCAGCAGTTGCAGGTGTGGATCCTCTCTGCCCAGCCCTCCCGCACCGTGGCTCTGCTGCAGGAACACGACTGCCCCGCCCAGTACGTGCCCAATCCCAAAGACTTCCCGGCCATCGAGCGCCAGCTGCAGTCCTACACCCCGGTGGCCCTCAAGTATTCCGGCTTGGCCGATCTGGAGGGGTTTCTCCTGCCCACCTTGGGGTGGGTGGTGCTCACCGACCGCGAGTTTTTCGGCCAGCACAGCCTGGCCACCCCTACTTATGTGCGCAAGCGCCGCCAGGCCAGCTCTCGCCAGGTGGATCCCAACCTGCTCAAGCCGGGGGATTTTGTCGTTCACAAGGCCCATGGCATTGGCCAGTTTCTGCGCTTAGAAAGCCTCACCATTGGGGGCGAAACCCGCGAGTACCTGGTTATTCAATACAGCGATGGCCTGTTGCGGGTGGCTGCCGACCAGGTCAACTCCCTTTCCCGCTACCGCGCCAGCGGGGATGGACCACCTGCCCTGCACAAGATGTCCGGCAGCACCTGGGAAAAGACCAAACAGAAGGTGAAAAAGAGCCTGCGAAAAGTGGCCTTTGACCTGCTGCAGCTCTATGCCAAACGCGCCGAACAGGAGGGCTATGCCTTCCCGCCCGATTCTCCTTGGCAACAGGAGCTGGAAGATTCTTTCCCCTATCCCCTGACGCCGGATCAACTCCGAGCTGTCCAGGAGATCAAGCGGGATATGGAATCTCCACGCCCTATGGATCGGCTGCTGTGTGGGGACGTGGGCTTTGGCAAAACAGAGGTGGCAATCCGTGCCATTTTCAAAGCCGTAACCGCCGGCAAGCAAGTGGCTCTTTTGGCGCCGACCACCATTCTCACCCAGCAGCATTATCACACCTTAAAAGAGCGCTTTGCTCCCTATCCTATTCAAGTGGGCTTGCTCAACCGCTTCCGCACCTCGGAGGAGAAAAAAGAAATCCTATCCCGTCTCAAGAGTGGCGAACTGGATGTTGTGGTGGGCACCCACCAGCTTTTGGGCAAGGATGTGCAATTTCGGGATTTAGGCCTTTTGGTTATTGACGAAGAGCAGCGCTTTGGCGTCAACCAAAAAGAGAAAATCAAACTTCTCAAAACCCAGGTGGATGTACTCACCCTCACCGCCACCCCTATTCCCCGCACTCTGTATATGGCCTTGTCGGGTTTGCGGGAAATGAGCTTGATCCAAACTCCGCCTCCTTCCCGCCGGCCTATCAAAACTCACCTTTCTCCCTACAACCCCGAAGTCATCCGCACGGCTATCCGCCAAGAGTTGGATCGCGGCGGTCAAGTCTTCTATGTCGTCAACCGCATTGAAGGCATCGAAGAAACCAGTGCCAAATTGCGGGAGTGGGTGCCCGGTGCTCGCATTGCTATTGCCCACGGGCAGATGCCGGAAGGGGAGCTAGAGGCAACGATGCTGGCTTTTAACAATGGGGAAATCGATATCCTGGTCTGCACGACGATTATCGAATCCGGTTTGGATATTCCCCGCGTCAACACCATTTTGATTGAAAATGCTCAGGAGTTTGGATTGGCTCAGCTATACCAGCTGCGGGGGCGGGTGGGCCGGGCTGGGATCCAAGCCCATGCTTGGCTGTTTTACCGAGAAGACGGGATCCTCACCGAGGAGGCCCGCAAACGCCTACAGGCCATTCAGGAATTTACCCAACTGGGATCCGGCTATCAGTTGGCAATGCGGGATATGGAAATTCGTGGCATTGGCAACCTGCTGGGAACGGAACAATCCGGGCAAGTCAATGCGGTGGGCTTCGATCTTTACCTGGAAATGCTGCAAGAAGCCATTCGAGAAATTCGCGGCCAGGAGATCCCACAGGTGGAGGACACACAAATTGACCTCAATGTAACCGCCATGATCCCGCAAAGCTATATCCCCGACGAAGATCAAAAGATGCAGGCTTATCGACACCTGGCTGCTGCCGGCTCTCGGGTCGAGCTGTTGCAAATTGCCCAGGAATGGCAAGACCGCTTTGGCCCCCTGCCCAAGCCTACCCAGGAGCTGCTGCGGGTGATGGAGCTGAAGGTGCTGGCCCGAGCCCTGGGCTTTTCCCGCATCAAACCGGCCAAAGAGCATGTGCTTTTGGAAACCCCCATGGAGGAGCCGGCTTGGAATCGCCTGAAAGAGGCCCTGCCCACTCACCTGCAGCCTCGCTTTGTTTACCAACCGGGCAAGGTGACGGTGCGAGGGCTGGGGATGGTGCCGGCGGCGCAGCAACTGGAGAACCTTTTGCAGTGGCTGGACAAGATGAGCCTGGCCCTGAGCCGGATGGAGGCTGGGATCCCAATGACCCCCTAGATCTTGCCGGATCCCTCTCGAGGCGGGCCCATGCTCTGGTGTGAGAGAGTGGAATGGCCGGCCCTCCTCTCTTCAGCGCTCCTTTTTGCATCGGCTTCGCGTTTGCATCGGGTTCGCGTCATGAAAGTTCTAGAAGCTCACCACCTCCAAAAAACCTACCGGCAAGGAGGCAGGGAGGTGCGGGCGGTGGTGGATGTCTCCCTGACGCTGGCAGCAGGGGAGATCCTGGCTTTTTTGGGGCCCAACGGGGCCGGCAAGACCACCACCATTAAGATGATTGCCGGCCTGATCCAACCCGACGCGGGCACAGTGTGCGTTCTCGGACGGGATCCCCACAGGGATCCTGGCACATTGGCCCAAGTAGGGGCGGTGCTGGAAGGCAACCGCAACCTCTACTGGCGGCTGACCCCCCTCCAGAACTTGGAGTACTTTGGCGTGCTGCGGGGGCTACCCCCCAGAACCGCCCGGCAACGGGGGCTAGAGCTCCTGGAGACCTTTGGCCTGTGGGAAAAGCGGGATGTTGCCGTGCAAACCCTTTCGCGGGGTATGCAGCAGAAGGTGGCCATTGCCGTTGCCCTCCTGCACCAGCCGGCCCTGTTGTTGCTGGATGAGCCCACCCTAGGGCTGGACGTGGAAGCCGCCCAAGCGGTGAAATCCCTCATCCGCCAAATTGCCGCTTCGGGTCGAGCCATCTTGCTCACCACCCATCAACTGGATATTGCGGAAGCGCTCTCGGATCAGGTAGCCGTTATTCGACAAGGGGTGATCGTTGCCCAAGCCCCCACGCGCGAGTTCATCCGGAACTTTGCCGGCGCCGTCAGCACTTATCGGATCGAGCTGGAACAGGGGCTGGATCCCTGGAGGGTTGAACAACTGGCCCGCCAAGGGGTGGAGATTCTCGGATCCCATCGGGTGCGGTTCAGCGGCCCGCCAGAGATGCTCTATCAGGTGCTGGAGATCTTGAAGCCTTTGCCCTTGCTCAGCCTCAAACGAGAGGAAGCCGATCTCACCCACATCTTCCTCAAGTTGTTGAAAAGAGGGGATAGACAATGCCAGTGATCCACCTGTTTTGGGCCGAACTAAAGCGGGCCTGGATCCAGTACATCCGCTATCCGGCAGAGGCCCTGGGCGGCATCCTAATCACCGCCTTTTTCTTCTATGCCCTCTTTGCCGGCGCTCAGTACGTGGCAGGGCCGGCTTCCCAGTTTGGCAAACGGCTGGACGCGGTGGTGATTGGCTATGTGCTCTGGACGCTGGTCATTTTTGTGGTGAACGACATCGCCCTCAACCTGCAGGTGGAAGCCCAGACAGGCACCTTGGAGCAGGTGTTGCTCTCGCCATTTTCGGCAGCCACTCTCTTCTTGGCACGGGCTTGTGCCAGCTTGGTGTTGCGCTTTTCCATTGTCGTTGTCATTCTGGGCGTCATCTTATTGCTGACGGGCAGCCGGTTGCAGTTTCCCCCTGCTCTGGTGTTGCCTTTGGTGAGCGTGGTGCTGGGGGCCTACGGTTTTTCGTTTTTGCTGGGATCCGCTGCTCTAATTTGGAAGCGAATTCAGCAGCTTTTGATCATCAGCCAATTCGGCCTGCTTTTCCTGTTGGCTGCTCCCACGGAAGAATGGCCGGGATCCCTGAAGGGGCTGGGGCAGATGCTACCCATGACAGCGGGGGCGGGGCTGTTACGCGACGTAATGGTGCGCGAGGTAGGGCTGGATCCCCTGCGCTTGGCCATGGCTCTAGCCAGCGGCATTTTCTACTTCGGCCTGGGTCTGCTGGCCTTTCGCTGGGCAATGCGGCTAGCCAAACGTCAAGGGATCCTGGGATCCCAGTAGAGGTCTGCAGGAGGGCATCTAGAGCGAACGTTGGTCGGGGGAGCGGTGCAGCAGGTGAGGGAAGTGGTATTCTACCGCTCCAGTGACCGGGTTGTTTTCGGGGAAAGCCATGCTCCGCCGGCTCAGCTCTTGCAGCGCCTTTTCAATTTCGTCAAAGTCGGCAGGTAAGTCGATAGCGATTTCCGAAAGGGTGAGGACCCCTTGCCGTTGTTGGGCTAGCCGCAGGATCTCCCGCATCAGAGCTTGACCTTTGAGGGGCTGAGGAGGTGCTGAGGTGGTTTTTGAGGAAGCTGGGGATGGGGAGGGTCGGGATCCCTGCAGGACGGCCAGCTTGAAGTTGTAGTTCTCCACCATGCCTGGGATCAAAAACAGGTCAATTAACTGGCCAAAGCCCAGCAGGCCAAAGGTGAACAGCCAGAGAACGCCTGTGCCGGTCTTGCCCAGGTAGAGGCGATGGACGCCACAGATCCCGAATATGCCCAACGCCCAGAGGATATAGGCAGTACCGACAGACTTGGGTTCAGCGGGGGGCAGCAGGTAGCGAGAACTCATGGAGATTTGACGAGATAACTCCGAGCGGGTACTTCCAGTTTGTCATCTTCTGGCCTGGACGGGCAGAAGAGAACCGGCGTGATCTCTGCAAGCAAGCTGGGATCCCTTCTACGCTCTTGTCTGAGGGAGGGCAGCCTCAACGGGAAAACAACCGGAATAATGAGATCCAAGTCCCCCAGGCTCAAAGAACTCCGTCTCCCGCTCACGCAAGCAGTGGACATGCCTATAGAAGGCAAGGGAAAGTCGATGTTTGAGCCAATTTTAATCGGGTTGAGCGCTGTGCTCTGGGGCCTCCTCTGGGGCTACGCTACACTGCTGGTTGTGCTGGTGAACTTTAAGGAGCAAGGATCGGTTTACGCCTACCCTATGCAGGCGGTGCTGGATCGCTTTGTCGAATCCTTGGGGCTGGGCTGGCTTAAGGATCTGCATGCCCTGCAACTGAGGCCGCTGCGCCGGATCAGCTATGCTCTGTTTGGTGCCGTCACCCTAGGGGTGGCTTTCATGCTCTGGGTGTTGGGGTGAGGCGATGACCAGATCGACAGGCGCATTCCCGCAGCAACTGCAAATGCGTTAACCCAACCCGAGTTCTCGACAGGCTCATAATGACCGCTGCCCAACTGGTTGCTATTCTCTCCACTGCCATTGCCACCGCCACACCGTTGGTCTTTGCCTGCATAGGGGAAACCATTACCGAGCGGGCGGGGGTGATCAATCTCTCCGCAGAGGGGACGATCATGCTGGCCGCCATGGTTGGGTTCGCCGTGGCCAAGCTGACGGGAAGCTTGGTATTGGGCTTTTTGGCTGCCGCCGCGGTGGGAGTGCTGTTTGCTGGGATCGTGGCCTTTGGCTCGCTGACCCTGAAGGGATCCCAAATTGCCATTGGTTTCGTCTTGACCCTATTGGGGGCGGATTTGTCTTCCTTTTTGGGCAATCCGTTCGTGCGGATCCCAGGGCCAACGGTGCCCAGCCTGCCCATCCCCTTCCTGAGAGAGGTGCCGCTGCTGGGGCCACTCCTGTTCCAAGGGGATCTGTTGCTGTACGCCAGCTACGCGCTCATCGGGGGAACTTGGTTCTTTTTGTATCGCACTCAGCCTGGCCTGATGTTGCGGGCTATGGGAGAACAGCCGGCGGCGGCTTTTGCCCGCGGCACCAATGTCATTTTCTGGCGCTATGTTTACACCCTTGTGGGGGGATCCCTATTGGGCTTGGCGGGGGCTGCCTTTTCTCTGGATTTCAAGGCCGGCTGGAGCCACCGACATACAGCAGGGTATGGCTGGATTGCCTTGGCCATCGTCATCTTCGGTGGCTGGAACCCCTTGCGGGTAGCTCTGGGGGCCTACCTGTTCGGCATTTTGCAGTCCTTCGCTGGGGTTGCCCAGACCACCATCCGCGCCGTGCCCACCCAAGTTTTCACGGTAGCCCCCTTCGTGTTGATGATTTTGGTGTTGGTGCTCACTTCTGGGGAATGGTGGGAGTGCGGCTTGCGCGGGATCCCACCTCGGCTGCGGCGCTGGATTCAGCAGGCGGTGAAGGCCACGCCGCCGGCAGCTCTAGGGCAGCCGTTTGAACCGGGCTAGAGGTTGCTTCCGGCACTGCGGCTTGGGGGTCGCTGATCAGCCGGATCGGAGAGGGGAATCTGAAAGCGCTAGAAAATAGCCTGCAGTTTTTTAAGGCAAGCCTGGATCTGCGCCATTTCCGAGGGATCCAGCTTTTGGAAGCGCTCTTTCAAGTAGGCGACGTGGGCCGGGAAAATTTCCTCAAACAGTTTTTCCCCCGCTTCTGTCAGCACGACCTTAAAGCAGCGTCGGTTTTCCGGGGGCACTTCCCGGCGCACCAGCCCTTTTTGTTCCAGGCGATCCACAATGCCGGTCAGTGTCCCTTTGGTCACCAGCGTTTTTTGGGCCAAGACATTCATGGTCATCCCAGGGGTATTGCCAAGGGTAACCAACACATCGAATTGGGGGGCCGTCAGCCCCATTTGCCGAATGTGAACCCCGGCGTAATTTTCAAAAGCTTGGTAGGCCCGCGCCAGATCCCGCAACAGCCCCAAAAAAGGCTCACGGGCCGCCAATACCGTCCCCCTCAGCGGAACAGAGTCCTCAGGCTTGAGAACCTCGTCGCTTTGGAGAAGGGGGGATGGAGAGGAGTCAGCGGGAGTGGGCATGGTTGAAGATCGCAGTTCGCGTTGGTGGAACAAACTCAAACCCAAAGGACAGTCTCGGCTCCATGATAGCCCACTGTAGTACAGTTCTAACGCAAAATGAACTACGTCTATCTGCTTTGCTGAGCTAGCCCCTTCGCCGTTATGTGGTTCTCATAAAAAAAGGGGATCCACTGGATGGATCCCCCGTGACGGACAGAGCTTGTGGGGCAAACACCCGCCCAAGGCAGGTGACCACAGCAGACACTAGGGCTTCAGCTCGCTCCCAAAGCTCTTGGCGTGGGCACGAGTTCCTGTGGCATGGGTCACCGCTCCGGCGTTGGAAGTTCCCCCAAGCTGGTCGAAAAGGTGCCCGCGATAGGTGGTAATCACGGGAAGACGATCCCAGTTCAGAAAGCCATCGGGGCCGTAGTGGAGAATGCGTGTGATGTCCCAGTGGGAAGCCGAAGTGCCATCCGGGTGGAAGAAGATGGCCCCGTTTCCGGTCGGCTGAGGCGCCGCTTGAGCCACACTAGAGGAAAAAACTGACGAGGACAGCAGACACAAAGTTGCAGCCAAAGCCGCCCTCAAAGAATAGCTACGCACAGCTAACACGCCCTTGCGCGTTCGAAGCTGAACGTTAAAAAAACGTAACACAGCTTCAGATTAAGTTTGCAAGGGCATAGCAATGCAGCAGCGCGAAACGTGCCTGAAGCGAGTGCGCCACTGAGCGATTTCCCCGTCTGACAGTGCAGCTTACGGGGTCTATAACTAACGTTAACTATCTCTTAACTGTCTCATAACTGTCAAGGCTTCTCGCAGGGCTTTTGGGGTACCTGTTCTAAGGCGCAGCCGTCCCTCTGGTCAAGTGGCTCTTCTGGAGGTGATGGCGGGGTTTTTGGCCAGTGGCTGCCATGCTTGCCTAAGCTGTCTGAGTTGCTGTTGCCAGCGCTGCAATTCGCCCGCCTCCAACGGGATCCCACCGAAGCGCACCTCCAGGTAGCGCTCCAAGAACTGGATGGCCACCTGGGCTTGTGGTAAGTCGGAGTGGCGCAAGTGTTCCAGGCAGGCCTCAGGGCCTAGGTGGGCTGGGATCCCCACCGCCGTCGCCAGATCCCGCAGTTGCAGATAAAGCCTTGAGATAAGCTGGCGGCGCTGCTGCGACTTGGGTAGAGCCGCCGGGATCCAGCGCATCCCAGCAAAGGCCAGACTCGGTAGCAAGAGGCCAACCATCCAGGTGGGCCAGGGGGGCGGAGGCTGCCACAGGGATCCCATCACCACCCCATTGGCGGCAGTGGCCAACAGAATCCACCCCCCATCCTGCCAGCGCAAAGCCCGATAGCGGCGGCGGCGACCCCAATAGGCCATGGATCCGGTGATCAAAACCACCCCCAACACCGGCAGGCCATTCTGCTGCAACGTTTGCCCCAAGGCAACCAGGCTGCGACGGAAGCCAGCACCGGCATCCTCTCGATCCGGAGAGGCGGCTACAGCGCTGGCCATCTCCTGAATCTGCCGCCAGATCTGCTGCTGGGTGGATAGGTCGTACTGGATGACGTACTTGAACCAGCGAAAGCGCAAGCTGTCGTAGAAATCTTGAAGGGGATCCCACCAGGTTTCCCGCCGGCTGACATTGGCCTCTGCCGGCGTAGCGTCAAAGATGACCCAGCCGTAGGGGCCAAAGGGGATCTCCGTCCAGGAATGGGCGTCGGCATTGCGTACTGCCAGATAATTTTCCTGCGCCACCCAGCGCCCGCCCAAAAAGCCATTCACCATCCGGGCCGGGATGCCAATGCTGCGGGCCAGCACCGTCAGGGCTGTGGCGAAATATTCGCAGTGGCCCCGCCGATGGGTGAACAGAAAGGCTTCCAAAGGCGGTTCAGGGCCGGGATCCGGCAGATCGGTGGTATAGGCGTAGTTCTCCAGCAGGTAGTTCTGCAAAGCCGTCACCTTGCCAAAGACATCGGGGATCCCAGCGGTAACGTCTTCAGCCAAGGCGGGAATGCGCGGATCCAGGTCTGCTGGCAACTGCAGATAGGCTGCCTGTTGGACTGGGTCGAGAGCACTGAACAGCTCCGCGTGGCCTAGCCGGCGCAAGCGCGGGCTTAACTCCCTTGAGATCCGGCTCCGGGCACGGTAGAGATGGGGCACCTGCCGAGGCAGAGAATGGCCGATATCTCCGGTCTCGCTCAGGATGAGGCGGCGATTTTGCCGTTGCCAGGCTTGTTGCACCGTCGCCGCTCCCCCCCGCTCCAGCCATTCAACTTCCACCAGTGGGGCCACCCCAAAAACGGTGTTGGTGGCCAGCGGCTCCAGATAGATGAGCTGCTCCAGCGGGAAGAACTGGAGTTCGGGGGCTGTGGGGATCAAGCTGGAGGCAGAGAGATCAAATACCCCTGCTGCGTTGGGGAAAATGGGGATGAAGCGGTCTAGCGTCCGCGACCAGGCCCGTCCATCGTAGCGATCGAAGCTGATCCCCCGCCAGTAGAGGGACTCCACACGGGGCGGCACCCCTGCCGGAAATTCCACCCGCATGACAACGGTGTTATCGGTTTTGAGGGTGCCGAATGCTCCCAGGCTGACTTCCTCGGCAAAGCCAGTGGTCATCACCGGCGAGCGGGCCTGGCGACCCAGAATTCCTAAACTGACCCGCGGGAACAAGAAAAACAAAGCCACGGACAGGATCACCGCCAGCAAGGCCAGGGATCCGAGAAAGCCCAAAAAGTTGAGGTTGATGCCACGGGTTTGGCTGGCTGCCTGCGGGTGCTGCTCTGCTTGCAGGCGCAGGTGGTAAAGGGTGAGGTTGATTAGCCCTACCCCCACGTACAGCAAAAACAGCAGCCCAAAGCTGATGTCTTCGTTGAACAGAGTGGCAATGGCCATCAGCAGCAGAGACAGCACCGCCAACTGAATGTGATCCGCCGCCCGTTCCCGCTGAAACAGCTTGGCCCCTGTTAGGTAAAGCACCAAGCCAATGGCCCCATCGGAAAAGGCAAGGATCCCGGAGATGACCAAAGCCAGCAGGCTGAGCAACACCGCCACCGTCAGAGGCATCCACAGGGGGGCATAGCGGGCAAAAGCAATCCTTGGCGGCTCCCAAAACCAACTGCAGGCCCCTGCGGCCAAGCAAACGGCAATGACCGGTGGCGACAGAGCCTGATCCCCCAGACAAAGGGCCGTGAAGGCGATCCCCACCAACAGGTAAACAAACACCTTTTGAACGGATGGCAGTGTCCAGGTCATGGCCCTTGGGATTCAATCCTTTCCAGCATAGCCAAGTCTTTTTTGCTACCGGTTTGCCCTCCCTGGGATCCCCTTTTGGACAAAGCGAAGAGCATTAGAATCGTTAACTAAGAATCGTTAAGATTTTGTTACTCGCCGGTCTCGACGGGATGCCTGTGACACGCTGCGCGAAAAGGTGGTGAGATGTCCAGCCAAAACGAAATTCATGTGGTGGGGGCGCGGCAGCACAACCTCAAAAATGTCAACCTGCGGATCCCGCGCGATCGCCTGGTGGTATTCACGGGCGTCTCCGGATCGGGCAAGTCCTCCTTGGCTTTCGACACCATCTTTGCCGAGGGACAGCGGCGCTATGTGGAATCCCTCAGCGCCTATGCGCGACAGTTTTTGGGGCAACTGGACAAACCGGATGTGGATCGCATCGAAGGGCTGAGTCCGGCCATCTCCATCGATCAAAAGTCCACCAGCCACAACCCCCGTTCCACCGTCGGCACCGTTACCGAAATCTACGACTACCTGCGGCTTCTGTACGGAAGAGCTGGGATCCCGCACTGCCCCCATTGCAACCGGGTGATCGCCCCCCAGACGGTGGATCAAATTGTGGATCAGATCCTGGCCCTGCCGGATCGGACGCGGTTTCAGTTGCTCTCGCCGGTGGTGAAGGGGAAAAAGGGCACCCATGCCAACCTGTTGCAAAGCTTGCGCCAGCAAGGGTTTGTGCGCGTGCGCATCGACGGCCAGGTGCGGGATCTGAGCGAGGAGATCGAGTTAGCCAAAAACAAAACCCACACCCTTGAGGTTGTGGTGGATCGGCTGGTCAAGAGCCCCGACATAGCGGAGCGACTGGCCGATTCTCTGGCAACCTGCCTGCGCCAGTCGGGAGGAATTGCGGTGGTGGAGCTGCTGCCGCGGGAAGAGGAGCGAGAACAGCTGCTGCAAAAGGTGGCCGAGTCGGCGGGGCAATACCTGAACAGCAAGCCAACGGAGCTGATTTTTTCTGAGCAATTTGCCTGCCCGGAGCACGGTTCGGTGATGGGCGAGCTGTCGCCGCGCCTGTTTTCCTTCAACTCGCCGATTGGGGCCTGTCCTGTCTGCCACGGGCTGGGTTTTGAGCCCATCTTCGACCCCGAGCGGATCGTGCCCGATCCCAAGCTCCCCTTGTACGCGGCCATCGCCCCTTGGGCAGAGCGGGAGAACCCCTACTATCTGGCCCTGTTGGCGGGAGCCGCCAAGGCTTTTGGCTTTGACCTCAGCAGCCGCTGGTGTGATCTCACCCCCCAGCAACAGCAGATCATCCTCTACGGCGCCGACCAGGAGGTCTACATCGCCGAGGTAGAATCTCAGTACCGAGGCCGGGGGTACTATCGCCGCTATGAGGGGGTGATTCCCCAATTGCAGCGGCACTACCAGGAAACCACTTCCGAAATCTATCGGCAAAAGCTGGAAGCCTACCTCACCTACCGTCCCTGTTCCGCCTGTCGGGGATCCCGTCTCAAGCCGGAAGCTCTGGCCGTGCGCATCGGCGGCTACCGCATTACCGATCTCACCGAGATCTCCATCCGCGACTGCCTGCACCGCCTGGAGCAGTTGAAACTTACCCCGCGACAAGTGCAGATCGGCGAGCTGGTGCTGCGGGAGATCAAAACCCGGCTGCAGTTTTTGGTGGATGTGGGCCTGGACTACCTAACGCTGGCCCGCCCGGCCATGACCCTCTCCGGGGGCGAGGCGCAGCGGATCCGGCTGGCCAGCCAGATGGGCTCCGGCTTGACGGGGGTGCTCTACGTGTTGGACGAACCCTCGATTGGCCTCCACCAGCGGGACAACGAGCGCCTGTTGCAAACCCTGTTTCGCCTGCGAGATCTGGGCAACACCCTGATCGTGGTGGAACACGACGAAGAAACCATCCGTGCCGCCGACCACATCGTCGATATCGGCCCTGGGGCCGGCATCCACGGGGGGGAAGTGGTGGCCCAGGGATCCCTGGCGGACATCATGGCCTGCGAGCGCTCCATCACCGGAGCTTATCTTTCGGGGCGGCTGCGGATCCCTACCCCTGCGCAGCGGCGGGCTGGGAAAGCGGTTGCCCTCAAGCTCACCAATGCCCACAAAAACAACCTCAAGCACATCGATGTGGAGATCCCTCTGGGCAAGTTGGTCTGTGTTACAGGCGTCTCCGGCTCCGGCAAATCCACCTTGGTCAACGAATTGCTCTACCCTGCCCTGCAGCACCATCTTGGACACAAGGTGCCCCAACCCGCGGAGATGGGAGAACTTGAGGGCATCGAACACATCGACAAGGTGATCGTCATCGACCAATCTCCCATTGGCCGTACCCCCCGCTCCAACCCTGCCACCTACACGGGTTTGTTTGATCCCATCCGCCAAACCTTTGCCCAAACCTTGGATGCCAAGGCCAGAGGCTACCCATCCGGCCACTTTTCCTTCAATGTCAAGGGGGGGCGCTGTGAAGCCTGCAAAGGGCAGGGGGTGAACGTGATTGAAATGAACTTCCTGCCCGATGTGTACGTCACCTGTGAAGTCTGTGGGGGCAGCCGCTACAGCCGCGAAACCCTGCAGGTCAGGTACAAGGGCAAGAACATCGCCGAAGTCCTGGATATGACGGTGGGGGAGGCGCTGGAGTTTTTCGCTGCCCTGCCTCCTGCCGCCAAGATCCTGCAGACCTTGGCCGATGTGGGCCTCGATTACATCAAGCTGGGCCAGCCAGCTCCTACCCTCTCCGGTGGGGAAGCGCAACGGGTCAAGCTGGCCGCAGAACTGGCCCGCCGCTCCACCGGCAAAACCCTCTATCTGCTGGATGAGCCCTCCACCGGCTTGTCTTTTTACGATGTCCACAAGCTCTTGAACGTCCTGCAACGGCTGGTGGATACAGGCAACACCGTGCTGGTGATCGAGCATAACCTGGACATTCTCCGCTGTGCTGATTGGATTATTGACTTGGGGCCAGAGGGCGGCGACCACGGCGGCCAGATCATCGCCGTTGGCACTCCAGAACAGGTGGCTGAGCACCCCGGATCCCATACAGGGCGATATTTGAAGCAGGTTTTGCAACAACATCCCCCAGGTCGCTGAGCAACTCAGCCTGCTCCAGGGAGAAAGTTGACCGAAAGCGGCTGTCGGGATCCCCTTTCGCTTTTTGCTCTGCTCACCTCAGCCATGGCGGTGGAGGACTGATGCGGCGAGGACTCTATCCCACCCAGGCGCTCCGCACTGTGAACGCAAGGGTGAACGGTTAGCCTGAGTCTCACGTCGCTATGGCATGATGGGTCGGAAGGAAAAGGTTCGCACTCTCCCCGTGGTAGGGCAGACCCTGGGTGGCCGCTATCAGATCTTGGAAGCACTGGGATCCAGCGGACAAACCTACTTGGCACAGGATAGCCATCATCCTGAGCGGCTTCGGGTGGTGCTCAGGCGCTGGCAGGCCGGCCAAAATGCTCCGCACCGGGAACACAGTGAGGACTCCGCCTCGCTACGGCATCTCTTTCAGCAAGAAGTGGCGCTGCGGGAGCACCTGGGATCCCACGAGGGTATCCCCCGCCTGTTGGCCTGCTTTGAGCAAGAGGGGGAGTTTTATTGGGTGGAAGAATGGGTTGAAGGGCCCACCCTGGAACAAGCTCTATTGCTAGGTAACGCAACCGAGAGGGGCCAGCTAACGACTCCGTCCCGCCAAATGCACTGCCATTGGGGGCACGACTGGACAGAGGCTGAGGTACGAGCCTTGTTGCAGGATGTGCTGCAAACCTTGGCCTTCCTGAATGGGGAAGGGGTGAGCTGCTGCAACCTGCAGCCCTCTCGCTTGATCTACCGTCAGGCGGATGGCCGATGGGTGTTGTTGAAGTGGGGGGGTGAGGAACAGGGTCTGGCTTTTTCCGGCTCTGGCTTCGGGAACCCCTATGGCCCCAGGCATTGCAGCGACCTCTATGCTCTTGGGCTGATTGCCCTGCAGGCCCTCTGCGGGATCCCGCCCCAGAAGCTGTTTCGCGACCCGTTGACGGGGGAGTTGCGCTGGCACGATCTGGCCTCTACTAGCGCTCCTTTTGCTGCTTTTCTGGATCGTTTGGTGAGCTGCAACCCACAACAGTGCTTTCCTTCAGCAACAGCAGCTCTGGCCGCTTTGCAGGCTTTGCCCCCCGCCGAGAGCCCCCCTGCCGCCGAACTCCTGTCCCAGCCCAGCCCTGTCGCCGCCGAGCCCTTACAGGAGCCAACCACCCCACCGCGTTCTCCGGTATCGCTGCGGGCGCGTCCCCAGATCCCACCGGTTTGGGCAGGAGGCAGCTTGGCGGCTTTGCTGGCGTTGACGGTGGCAGGGGTATGGCAGATGAGGGCGAACCTTGGCCTGCGGGGGGAGCCCAAGGATTCTGTCCCCCTCACGAGAACGGGATCCTCTGGCCCGGCAAAGCGCAACGGCCTGGCACTCCGTCCTACTCGCGAGAACGGTTCTCATGCCTCCGTCCCCACCGCCGTCACGGTCGCGGAAGCGTCGCGTAGCGATAACGACCCGGCAGACTGGGCCAAGTCTTTGCAGCTCAAGGCTACGCTGGAAGGCCCTGTCGCCGTCACTGCTCTGGCCATCAGCCCGGATGGAAATCTCCTTGCTGCCGGGGGAGACGACGGCGTGATCCGGCTTTGGGATCCCCAGGCTGGCCAACTGCTCCAGAGCTGGGCAGGCCACGAGGGATCCATCGAAGCGTTGGCCATCAGCCCGGATGGCACTTTTCTGGTCAGTGGGGGGGCCGACAAAACAGTGCGCGTCTGGGATTTTCCGGCTCTCCCGCCGGGGGATGGGGTGCCACGGTTGCAGTTGCAGGGACACATGGAGCTGATCAACAGCGTCGCCATCAGCCCAGAGGGTCGCTGGATCGCCAGTGGCAGCGCCGACCGCACCATCCGCCTTTGGCAGGCCGACAACGGCCAGTTGATCCGCACCCTGGCGCCTCCCACTGCTGCCGCCCAGGAGACCCCTCAGAGGGCTGGCATTACAGCAGTGGCCTTTGGCCCAAGACCTACCCGTATGAATACTTCCCACCAATCTGAAGGGATCCCCCCTTGGATCTTGGTGGCCGCCAATGGAGATCCCACCGTTCACCTTTGGGATCCTGGCAGCGGGGCCTTGCTGGAAACCCTAAAGGCCGACTACCCCATCGAGCAGGTGCTTCTGAGTCCAGATGGCCGCTATTTGCTCGCTGGCAGTACCGGTGGCATCTTGGTCTGGAACTTGGGCACGGGATCCTTGGAGCGCACCTTGCCCCAGACTTTGTCCGGCTTGGCCGCCCTTGCCCTCAGCCCTGATGGACGCTTGCTCGCCAGCGGCACCGATTACCGCGCTCACCAGATCAAGCTCTGGGATCTGCGCAGCGGAGAACAGTTGCGCACCCTGGGCGGCCAGACTTGGATGGTGAGCGTCTTGCTGTTTGGCCCCGGTCGCGGAAGCGTCGCGCAGCGATATGGGCAGACCCTTCTCAGTGGTGGCGCCGATGGCTCAATTCGCATTTGGGGGCCAGCCGACCCAGCTCAGCCCTAGTGGGATCCAAGCAGATAAAATACTCGACGAAGAAGGGATCCCGGCAGAGCATGGGCAAAGTTGTCATCATTGGAGCGGGGCTGGCCGGCTTGGCTTGCGCCAAAGTGCTGAGCCAGGCGGGGTGGAGGGATGTCCTGGTTCTGGAAAAAAGCGACGGCCCTGGGGGGCGGGTGCGTACCGACAAGGTGGATGGCTTTCGCCTGGATCGCGGTTTTCAGGTGCTGTTCACCGCCTATCCCAAAGTGCGACAGCATTTGGATCTGGGCAAGCTCGATCCCCGTCCCTACCGGCCCGGCGCTATTTTGGCTCAACCCGGTCGCTGCTGGCTGTTGGGGGATCCCCTACGGGATCTGTCCAGCCTTCTCCCCTCTTTGCTCAACCCCTTGGCCAGCTTTGGGGACAAGCTCAAGGTGCTGCAATTGCGATCCGAGCTGGCGCGCCGCAGCCCGGAGCAGGTTTTTCAAGAAGGGCTAGGGGGATCCGATTGCTCGCTGCGGGAGTTTCTGGAGCAGTACGGCTTTTCCCAACAGATCTGCCAGCACTTTTTCTACCCCTTTTTCCGCGGGATCCTTCTAGATCCGGATCTGGGCAGTAGCGCCCGCCTCTTTGCCTTTTATTTCAAGATGATGGCCGAGGGATCCATTGTCACCCCGGCCTTGGGCATGGGAGAACTGGCCCGACAACTGGCCGGTCACCTGTCCCCCGAACAGATTCGCTACCAAACCCCGGTGGAGCGCATCCTGGCAGAAGACGGGAAAGTGCGCGGGATCCGCACCGCCAAGGGTGAAGAGATCCCTGCCGAGTGGGTAGTTTGTGCTACTGATGCCCCTCAGGCACGGGCCTGGCAGGCGGAGCTGTGCCCTCAAGCCCCCACCCCCATTCCCACCCAGGGGCGAGCGGTGGCCTGTCTCTACTTCTGCGCCCCCTTTTCCCTCAGCCGCGGCGCCTACTTGTACCTCAACGCCACCGGCCAGGGCTGGATCAACCATTGGGTCCAACTTACCCGCATCAGCCCGGCGCTGGCTCCTCCTGGCCAACACCTGTATTCGGTGGTGGTGCTAGGGGATCCCCCCTTGAGGGACGAGGAACTGGCCCAAGCCTGCCGGGCCGAGCTGCAAACTTACTTCCCCGTCGCGGCAGCGTCGCGTAGCGATAAAGCCCCCTTGGAGCAACTGCGCCTGCTGCGGGTGTACCGGATCCCTTTTGCCCAGTTTGTACAACCCCCCGGCTTTCAGCAGCATCTGGTTCCCACCTTTAGCGGCCTGCCGGGCCTCCTTTGGGCCGGGGAATACACCCACCAGAGCAGCCTCGAGGGATCCCTGCGCAGCGGCGAACAGGCAGCGGCGTGGATTCTCCAAAAATCGGCGTAAATCTGTACAAAGCAATACAGACTTTCTTAAGCCTATTCCCAGCAACAAAGCTGGGATCCCGTGGTATGAAGGGGGTGGACTTGGTTGCCCACGAGGATCCCTCTGTTATGCAGAATGTTACCCTCAACCCCTTCTCCCTTTTGCAGCGCTCGCTGGAACTGGTAGGCCCTATCTATGGGCCGCTGCTGATCCTGGCTTCTCCTGGCTTTATCATTCCCATCGTCGCGGAGCTGATCCCGCTTGCTGGGGGGATCCTCAACTTGGCCTATGGCCTGATTGGTGCGCCCATCCTGGCCGGGGCAGCCTTCTGGTTGGTGGATCAGCACTTGAAGCAGCGAACTCCCCCGCTGGGCAACAGCCTGGATCGGGCTGTCTCTAGGGCAGTGCCTCTGGTATTCGGCAGCATTCTGCTGGTGTTGATTGTCTCGCTGGGGATGCTGTTGTTTGTGCTTCCCGGAATCTACTGGGGGGTGAGGCTAGCTTTTACCCTCTACGCGATTGCCCTGGAAGACAAAGGTGCCACGGAAGGGTTGGGCTACAGTTGGAACCTCGTCAGGGGCCGTTGGTGGGGGGTGTTTTGGGCATTTCTGGCTGTGGCCTTGATCTTCGGCATCGCGATCCTGATGATTTCGTTTTTTGTTGGGGGGATCCTGGGAGCTACCCTAGGTGCGGCTGTGGTTGGGAATGCTGCCGCCACGGCAGTTGCGCCTATCCTCGATATCTATACAGTGCTCCTGTTCCGATCCCTGCAGCAGCTGCAAGCGCAAGCAGCGTAGTTTGGCTTGCCCTCACCCCCAACCCTTCCCCCCTGGAGAGAGGGAAGTTGCAGTTGGCCTAGGGAGAAGGGCGCTCCAGGATCCCTCCCCCCAGCAGGAGATCCCCGTGGTACCAGACAGCGGCTTGGCCAGGAGTGACCCCAAACTGCGGCTCGGCAAACTGCAGCTTTACCCGCTCTGGCGGTTCCGGGATCACCATGGCGGGCACTGGGGGGGTACGGTAGCGCACCTGAACCTCAACAGCCAAGGATGCCGTCGGCGCCGGGATAGAGACCCAGTTGACTTGGCTTACCCACGCTTCAGCCTGGGTAGCCTCCTCCCGTTCCCCCACGACAACGCGGTTCATGGCCGCATCGATGCGCACCACGTAAAGCGGACGGGAAGAGGCAATCCCCAACCCCTTGCGCTGGCCCACCGTGTAGTGGTGGATGCCCTCATGGGATCCCAGCACTCGCCCCTGGGTATCGACGATTTCCCCTGGCCTTTGCCCAAGGTACTGATCCAAAAAGCTCCGCATCGAGCCATAGGTTTCAATCAAGCAGAGATCCTGGCTTTCGGGCTTGTCGGCTGTAACCAGCCCGTAGCGGGCAGCCAACTGACGGGTTTGGGCCTTGGTGTACTCGCCCAAGGGGAAGAGGCTATGGGCTAGGTGCTCTTGGCTGAGGTCGTAGAGAAAATAGGACTGATCCTTCTGCCGATCTACCGCCCGCAGGAGTTGGTAACGTCCTAGCTCGGCGTTAAAGCGCACCCGTGCGTAGTGGCCGGTGGCCATCTGCGAGATGCCCAGCTTTTCGCGGGCATAGGCCAGCAACGGGCCGAATTTCACCAGCTTGTTGCATTGGGAGCAGGGCAGGGGAGTAATGCCCTCCGCGTAGCCGGCTACCAGGTAATCGACAATGTTGGCCTGGAACAGCTCGCGGCTATCCACCACATGGTGCGGGATCCCCAGCTGCTCACAAACAGCTGCCGCATCCACCAACCCTTCGGTACAGCACTGCCCCTTCCCCCTCATGAGCCAGAGGGTGACCCCCTCCACGGCGTAGCCCTGTTCCTGCAAAAGGGCCGCCACCGTAGAGCTATCCACACCCCCAGAAAGGGCCGCCACAATGCGGGGCCGCGACGGGGATGCAACAGGTGAAACCGATGAGTGGGGGCTGATAACCATTGAGACAAGGGATCCTAGGAAAAGAAAGGCTCAGCCGGAAACAGAGGAGGCCTCTCTCTGGGGATTGGGGAACCCGGAACAAGCTGAGCCGGGATCTTTACTTTAGCCTTCCTCAGAATTGGCTGGCCCGGATCCCTTCTCAGGGGTGGTTTCTGAGATGCCCCTTTGCCGCAAGCGCCGCAGCGAATCCAGAGCCGCCGCCGCAACGCTATCGTGGGGATCCCTGGCCAGGTAGTTGAGAGCAGAAACGCTCTTGGGGGAAGGCAAATTGCCCAGCGCTTGGGCCAGCCGCTGCCGCACCAGCCAGTCTTCCGATTGGGCAAACCGCAGGATGTGATCCAGGGCCCGCGGATCCCCCAGTTCTCCCAAAGCTGCGATGGCCGCCTGTTGTAGCAGCTCTTCTGGCCCCTCCAACGCCCGCAGCAGCACGTCGTAAGCCCGCGGATCCTTCAAGTTCCCCAAGGCCACCGCGGCACTGAAGCGCACCAGCCATTCTACATCCTCGTAGAAAGCACGCACTAAAGCTTCAAAAGCCCGCGGATCTTCCAAGTAGCCCAGGGCACCTGCCGCGTCGGCGCGAATGCCATAATCCGGGTCTTGGGTGAGGATTTCCAGCAATTTGGGCAGACAGGCGTCCGTTTGCTTGATCCCCAGGGCAAAGACGGCAAAAGAGCGCACCTGCAGGTTCTCATCGTCGATGACCTGCAAAATCAGCGGCACCGCCTGCTCTGCCGGCACATCCCGCAACTGGGCCAAGGCCACCATCCGGTCTGCAGAACGCGGGCTGCGCAAGCGTTGAGCGATCTCCTGTAAACGGGCGGGGTTGGCGGGATCCAAAGCAGAGACAGTCATGGCGTTAACAAATATTTACAATCTTTCTTCAGTATGGCAAACGAGGCTGCGCTTGGACAGAGGCCGTCTTTGTCTGGCCCGGTCGGGATCTCTGGGGACATGGTGCCACTGTTTCGATCGACAAATCCTAGCACTGTTGTCGAGAAAAGCAGGTTGACTTGGCCCCATCACGAAGATTTTGGATATTTTGGTGGAGAGGATACGAGGCTGATACATTTACGCTGAACACTGCTGAACATCACTGTTCAACTATGCAGCGATAGCATTCCGTTTGTTTCCAAACAGAATGGCGGTATCCCGCAAAGCTTTGAGTAGAATACCCAAAGCGCAGTTTCCGTGTCGTCTT
>NZ_JANSHM010000034.1:0-29881 GCF_047461635.1 Synechococcus sp. W55.2
GTTGGAAACAAACAGAATGCTATCGCTGCATAGTTGAACAGTGATGTTCAGCAGTGTTCAGCGTAAATGTATCAGAAATAGGATAGCCCTACTGTCCTGAATCTGAGCAGAGACGGGGATGGGGTTGAGCCTTGACACCGCTGCCCAAAGCTGCACACTTGGGGGGGCGGTACTCCCTAGGGATTGGCTGCTTGACCCATCCACTCCTGCAATCGGGCCAGGGCCAGCCGCTTTTGGGCGGCAGAGCGTACCGTACCCTCTGTGAGCCGATTGAAGCCATGCACCAACCCCTTGCCCCCCAAAGCCACCAGCGTTACCCGATGGGTTTGCCCTGGCTCAAAACGCACTGCGTTGCCGGAAGGGATGTTGAGGCGCATGCCAAAGCTGGCGGCGCGATCGAAAACCAGGGCTCGGTTCACCTCAAAAAAGTGAAAATGGGATCCCACCTGAATGGGCCGATCCCCTCGGTTGGTAACCTCCAGGGTCACGGTGGCCCGTCCGACGTTGGCTTGGATGGGATCCTCTGCCAGCAACAGTTCCCCTGGGATTAGGGCTGGCTCCGCGTTGGCGCCAGGCGTGGTTTTGGATTTGCGGCCAGAGGGCATGGGGACAACCTCCTGAAGTTTTTCGGTCTTTGGAGCATCTGGGGGATCCCTAGCGAATGGGGTGGTGTAGGGTAACCAGCTTGGTGCCGTCGGGAAAGGTGGCTTCCACTTGGATTTCGGGGATCATCTCTGGGATCCCGGGCATTACGTCCTCGCGGGTCAGCCACGTCAGCCCCTCGCTCATCAATTGGGCGACTGTTTTCCCCTCCCGCGCCCCTTCCAAGACTGCTGCGCTCAAGTAGGCCACCGCCTCAGGGTAATTGAGTTTGAGGCCCCGCTGCCGCCGATCCCGAGCCAACTGGGCAGCCAGGTAGATCAACAACTTGTCTTTCTCCTGGGGGGATAAGTACATGGGGCAACCTCAAAGATAAAAAAGGATACAAAGAGGACAGCAGCAGGCCCAGTTGGCCTAGAGTTGACCGAACTCATGCGCAGAAATCCCCAGTCTTGGCGCAGCGGACTGTTGCTACGCAACAAGGTGGCTAGCCGTAGTTCATCTTCTACCACCTCTGGGCAAAAAAGGGGAGCCCAGGCTACAAGAGATTTCACTCTCTCCTGCACAAGCAGCAGTCTCAACCTCTTCCGACATCGGGTTTTGCAACTTCCTTCCTGGGCAACCCGCTATATAAAGAGTAACAATAGATGCATATAGATTAGAAGATGTAAAAGTCTGTCTGGATTCCTATCTCAGCTCTGAGTTGGTTTATCCTGGAGCAATTTACCGGCTCTGTATTAACAGTTTCCTTTGATAGGCGTTGACTGGGTTCTTTTGATCGGCTATGAAACTCGAACTGACTCCCCGCCAGCGGAAGATTCTCTGGGCGACGGTGCGCAGCTACATTGCGACGGCTGAACCTGTCGGTTCCAAAACCTTGGCCCAGTCCTATAACTTTGGGGTAAGCACGGCCACCATTCGCAACGACTTGGCCACCCTTGAGCAGGTGGGGTTACTGTTTCAGCCCCACACCTCCGCCGGACGGGTTCCCTCCGACTTTGGCTATCGGGTTTATGTCAACGATTTGTTGACCTCCGCCAACAGCGGTGGGATCCCCCACGATGCTCCTCAGCCGGATCCCCATCCCGCTCTGCAACAGTTGATGGATCAGCTTGGCCGTGAGCTGGGAGACGACCTAGACAGCCTCCTGCAAAGGGTAGCTCAGCTTTTGGCCCATCTGAGCGGTTGCATTGCTCTCATCACTCCTCCTCAGGGGCCGGTGGTAGCCATTCATCATGTGCAGTTGGTGTCGGTAGCGCCAGGGCGGGTGATGGTGTTGGTGGTAACCGACTCCTATCAAACCCATTCAGCTCTGGTCAGCCCCCCCGACTGGCCCAGCGACTCCCGAGAGGATTTGGAAGATGAATTGCAATTGCTCAGCAACTTTCTCACCCTGAAGCTGCGGGGCAAAACCTTTGCCGAGTTGCAGGATCTGAGCTGGCTGAAACTGGATGAAGAATTTCGTACCTACGGCCATTGGCTCCAGCAACTGCTGCGCTCGGTGGTGCAACGCTGTCTACAGCCCTCTCTGGGGCAGGTGTTCAGTGCCGGTATGGCCGAGTTGATGCGTCAGCCGGAGTTTTCCCAGGCCCGGCAGGTGCAGGCAGTGATGCAGTTGATCGAGGAGGGAGCCAAGCAACTTCAGGGGATGATTGGGCTCCATTTTGCCGATGGGGGTTTGCCCTCTCTGCCGAGCTCAACGGAGATGGATCAGGAGTCGGGACAGTCTGCCCGCAAGACCCCGGTGATCATCTACATTGGCAGCGAGAATCCACTGGAGTCTCTGCACCACTGTACGGTTATCGCCTCCACTTACCACCGTCGCTCAGCTCCTCTGGGTACGGTCACCTTGCTGGGGCCGACCCGAATGGCCTACGAGCGCAGCATTGCTGCTGTGCAGGCGGTGGCCTCTCATCTGACCCGAGCTCTTGCCTAAGGGATCCCATAGCGGCAGGTAGGGTCTGGGTTGTACGTGAGCAATAGCAAGCTGTGGCCAGGCTCTCTCCTCTCCACCTGCGGGTACAGTGCGCCATTCGGCAGCAGCAACTTCTTCACCCTGGCCAGCGACTGCTGGTGGCTTTTTCGGGCGGGCAAGATTCTTTTTGCCTGCTCCAGATCTTGCGGGATTTGCAGCCTCGCTGGGGCTGGCAGATATTTGTTCTGCATTGTGATCACCGCTGGTCGGCAGATGAAACGGAGTGTGCCCGCTTTTTGCAGGGGTGGCTGCAGCAGCAGGGACTACCTCATGCTGTTGAGACTGCGGATCCCATCCGCCGAGACGAAGCAGGGGCCAGGGCTTGGCGCTACCAACAACTGGAGAAATGGGCCCGCACCTGGGACTGCAGCGCCGTGGTGATGGGGCATACGGCCAGCGACCGGGCCGAGACATTTTTATGGAACTTGCTGCGAGGGACAGGAGCCGCCGGGCTGAGCAGCCTAGATTGGCAGCGTCGCCTGGACGACCGGGATCCCACCTCTGCCCAGGTGGTGCGACCCCTGCTGGGTCTATACCGTTGGGAAACCGAACAATTTTGCCAGCAGCACCAATTGCCGGTCTGGCCGGATCGCAGCAACCAAGATCTGGCCCATGGCCGCAACCGTCTCCGCCTGGAGGTGATGCCCTACTTGAAGCAGCACTTTAATCCGCAACTGGAAGCGGCCCTGAATCGGGCTGCCACGCTGCTCCAAGCAGAACATGAGCTGGTGGTAGCCCAAGCAGCTCAGCTATGGCCACAGGTATATGAGCCCGCTTTGCCAGGGCTGCGACGGGATCCCTTGCGGGCTGCCCCCTTGGCTCTGCAGCGGCAGGTGATGTTTCAATTTTTGTCTTTGGTGCTGCCCCACCACCCCACCTTTGACCAGGTAGAAGCCGGGATCCGACTCCTCAAGGCAGGGCGCGGCAGCCGTAGCCCTGAATATCCAGGTGGGTGCTGGCTAGAAGTGAAAGGTGTTTCCATCAATTCCACTTCCCCTAAGGGAAGTGACTGGCTAGTCCTGGCTGGCTAGGCCAGTCTTGCCCTGTTTCCATATAATTGTTTCCATTAATTCCACTTCCCCGAAGGGAAGCGACTCCCCCCGATTATAACCCTTGCCCAGAGGTCTTGTTTTCGGCTGCAATTTCCCCTTGTTTTTCTCCGCCGAGGGGCCTGAAACCCTTGCCCAGAGCGGGATCGACCGGGTCAACGGAAGAATCAGGGTTTGAGGTTTGTCGCCGACCCTGTCGCTAACCATGTTGGTGTAGAAATTAACATGGATCCTGGGGTCGCTGCCTGGATAGGTTGGGGGCTTGGGCCAGCCCTGGGCAATGGGGCTTGCTGGTGGCGTCCGTAGAACAGAGTCTATGAGAGAATCTCTCGGCCCAACCGTGGGAAAAGTGTCGAGCATGTTAAAAGTAGACGAAAATGAGATCTCGATAGGATGCCAGTTTGCCTATCGACTGTTGTCGCTATAGTGGCTGAACACCATGCTGGATCCCCTTTTGGAAGAGAAAATCCGTGAGCAAATCCGCACCCACAAGGTGCTCATCTACATGAAGGGCACCCCGGAAATGCCCCAATGTGGGTTTTCCTATGCCGCCGTTCGTGTGCTGGATAGTTTGGGCTTCCCCTACACGGCGATTAACGTACTCGAGGATCCTGAGATCCGCCAGGGGATTAAAGAGTTTTCCAACTGGCCTACTATCCCGCAGATTTATATTGATGGGGAGTTTGTGGGCGGTTGCGACATCATCCAAGAGATGCACGCCCGCAACGAGCTGCGTCCGCTGGTCGAGGCAGCCTTTGCTAAGGCCACGGCTCAATCTTAAGTGATCCCATCTCATCCAGAGGGGTTGCCATGCTTACCCCCGACTACCTTCGGCAGCACCTGATGGAGAAGCTGCAGGCTCTTCATGTGCAGGTGGAGGATGAGTCCCACCTTCACATCGGCCACGGGGGCGGGACAGGAGGGCACTACCGAGTTCAAGTAGTGTCGCCTTCGTTTGTCGGCAAAACGACCCTACAGCGACATCGCCTGGTGTATGCCGCTCTGGCGGAACACATGGGGCGGAGCATTCATGCTTTGGCCCTGCAAACTTACAGCCCTGAAGAGGTTTCTGCGCAAGGGATCCCTGAGCAGATCGGCTAGCATAGAGGGCAAAATCGCGGCCCCATCAGGGCAGAGGAGGGAGCATGGCAACTCTTTTGGCCACCTGGCTGATGTCAGCCTTGAGTGTAATGATCCTGGCTTGGCTTTTGCCCGGGATCCACGTCTCCGGGTTTGGCGGGGCTTTGGTGGCGGCTCTGGCCATTGGTCTGGTCAATGGTTTGGTTAGGCCGATTCTCCGGTTGATCACCCTGCCGATTACGGTTCTTACCCTGGGTTTGTTTTGGCTGATTTTGAACGGCATTTGTCTAGCCATTGCCGATAAGCTGGCCGGGAATGCTTTCAACATCGATAATTTCGGCTGGGCGTTTATCGGCGCAATTGTACTTTCCATCGTCAGCGGCTTGGTTCAGCAGGTTTTTGAGCAAGGTGCGGCGAACTGACTTCGTCCCCAGCCGTGAGAGGGCAGGGTTTGGTTCAAGATTGCAGGGGGTACGCTAGGGGAACGTCAACACTCAGCCCGACGATAACCAAAACCAACTTTAAGGGATCCCGATAAGCTTTACTCCATTGGCCCTGCCCGCTAAGTTTTTGCCGCAGAACCATAGGATTCTCCACAGATAGCCTGCACAAGATCTGCCAATGGCTAACATCAGCAGGATATTGCGATCAGGCGTTTGATCTGTGGCTGCTTTATCTAAGCCTAGCAAATCGATAGGAAACCAGTAGGGGATCAAGTTGGTTGATCTGCAACTCAGGAGCTGGTCGGTATGAAAGCATTGCTGCTCTATCCGCGTTTTCCTCAATCGTTCTGGTCTTACAATCGCACCATCGAGATGGTGGGACTAAAAGCGCTAATGCCACCTCTGGGCTTGATCACCGTTGCTGCTTTGCTGCCCCAACACTGGGAGATTCGCTTTGTGGATCGCAATGTCGCTGCTGAAACAGAAGCCGATTGGCACTGGTGCGATCTGGTGATCTTGTCGGCCATGCTGGTGCAAAAACAAGATTTCCACGCCCTGATTCGCAAGGCTGTACAACTGGGCAAAAAAGTAGCTGTGGGCGGGCCCTATCCAACTTCTGTGCCACAGGATGCCCTGGAATCTGGTGCTCACTATTTGGTTTTGGATGAAGGGGAAGTGACCATACCGGCTTTCGTCAAGGCCCTAGAAGCAGGTCAAGAGTCGGGCATTTTTCGGGCCGCCGAAAAGCCGGACGTAACCCAAAGTCCTTTGCCGAGGTTTGATCTGCTGCGTATGGATCAATACTTCATGATGTCAGTCCAATTTTCGCGAGGTTGCCCCTTCAATTGCGAGTTTTGCGATATCATCTCTCTTTACGGACGCAAGCCAAGAACCAAAGAGCCAAGTCAAATGCTAGCTGAGCTACAGGCCCTCTATGACTTGGGCTGGCGGGGTTCGGTATTTGTAGTGGATGACAATTTTATCGGCAATCAGCGCAACGTCAAGCGATTTTTACGAGAGCTGATCCCCTGGAGCCAGAAGCGCAACTATCCATTTACCTTTATGACAGAGGCTTCGGTTAACCTGGCGGAAGACGAAGAGCTGATGAGGTTGATGGTAGAAGCGGGGTTCTATGCTGTCTTTTTGGGCATTGAGACCCCAGACCAAGACAGCTTACAGATGACCCAAAAGCTCCAGAATACCCGCCACCCTTTGGTGGAGGCCTGTCGCAAGATCAACGATGCTGGACTGCTGATCTATGCTGGGTTTATTCTGGGCTTTGATGGAGAGCGGCCAGGAGCAGGGGAGCGCATTCAGGCTTTTGTCGAGCAAACCGGTATTCCTCAGCCAATGCTGGGCATTTTACAGGCTTTGCCAAACACACAGCTCTGGAATCGCTTGAAGAAAGAGGAACGGTTGCTGGAAGGGATCGGCGTGACTGAGTTTGGCGATCAAAATACACTGATGAACTTTATTCCCACCCGTTCTCTATCGGAGATTGCTCAAGAATATCTGGAAAGTTTTTGGAAATTGTATGATCCTGCGCGATATTTGTCTCGCTGCCTGCAACAATGCCTGAATATCGGCATCAAAGATGGCCGACGGCAAATGATGAAGCTGCCCCTCCGCAAAGGGATCCATCTGCTTCTACAACTCATCTGGCGGCAAGGGATCCTTCACCCTGAAATTCGCGCCCAATTTTGGCGACAGCTATGGACGATTTGGCGGCGCAAGCCCAGCCTGCTGAACTTGTATTTGGGCCTCTGCGCCGCAGGAGAACACTTTTGGGAATATCGGGAATTGGCCCGCGCCCGGCTTACCCAACAACTGGGATACGATCCCTTGCTGGCCAGCTCACCTTGAGACGGGGGCAGTTCCGGGGAGAACCTATGCGACGACGACGGTTTGGGGCCATGGCGCTGGGAGCCGCCGGCGCTGCTTGTGTGGGCGCTCTGCCGGCCCGAACCGCTCCTCCAGAGGGGTGGTTGGCTGTGGAGCTGTTCAGCCGCTGGAGTGCGGATCCCTTGGTCGAGTTGGAGCTGATGGGCCCTTTTGTTTTAAATCAGCAGCCTTTTCCAACAGGCACCTGGAAGTTACAGGTTCGCCGCCAAGAGCTCCTGCTGACCGGGCCGGGACAGCCTCGTCGCTACCAGGGATCCCTTTGGCTACAGGGGGGAGCTCTGCGCTCCCTCGCAGGGGAGGAGCGTCGCTATCGGGGCTGGGTACAGATTCGTCCCAAGGGTTTAGGTTGCCTGCATCTGGTGAATTGGGTGAAGTTGGAAGACTATCTGCTGGCTTTGGTGCCCAGCGAAATGCCCGCCGACTGGCCAGCTGCCGCCTTGCAGGCGCAAGCCATCTTGGCCCGTACCTTGGCCGTTCCCCATCTGCACCCCGGCCCCAGAAGAGAATGGCCCTCTGCCCCGATAAGGCCATTGCAAGACTCCACCGCCCACCAGTTCTATGGTGGCCTGGCCTATGAGACGGCGGCGACCACTGCTGCGGTGCGGGCAACCCGAGGGCAGATCCTAACCCATGCCGGCCAGCCGATAGAGGTTCTGTTTCACTCCACCTGTGGGGGCCACACCAGCGCCAATCAGGATATTTTTGCCCCACCCGCCCGCCCCTACCTACAAGGGGTGATCTGTGACGGGTGTCGCGCCTCTCCTTTCTATGGCCCTCACAGCGTCCGACTCAGCCGACGGGAGTTGGAGCAAGCCTTGGGCAACGGCGATCTGGAGATTGTGCAGTCGGATCCCTGGGGTCGCCCCCTGCGCATCCGCGTTGGATCCCAACTGTTGACCGGCCAAGAGTTTGTGCTGCGCCTTGGCCAAACCCTGGGTTGGGGGATCCTCCCCAGCAACCGCTTCACGTGGGAACGTCTCCAGCCAAAGGCCGGCCAGCAGGAAGTGTACCTTTTTACCTATCGCGGAGCCGGGCATGGGGTGGGACTGTGTCAGTGGGGATCCCGCGGCTTGGCCGAGCAGGGCTACACAGCGCCGCAAATCCTCAATCACTACTTCCCCGGCACCCAGGTGATAACGTTGAGCTGAAGGCTGTTGGCCCCGACTCCAACTCTCATTTACTCCCGTGTCCCTTGCACACCCCCATCGTCGCCATCCTGCCTACTGCTACTGCAGTGAGCTGGAACACGCCCAGATTCCCAAGCGCCAGCAGCAGGATCCCTTGCCGTTTGCAGAAGCAATGGGTTGCATCGCCAACCAGGAAGCCGCCGTGGCCGCTGCTTGCGGCCCTTGAAGCAGTTGTGTCGTCAGCAAAACTGTTACATGGCTAACCCCTAAGCCACCCTGAGCAGGCGACCTTGGGCTGTGGCAGAAAAGCTGACTTCAGGCGCGAGCTTTGGGCGTGATCCTCACAATGGTGGAACGGGATCCCACCTGGGCTGACCCATTCGCTTGCGGCTCTTTGGCCATCCCGCCGCCGGTGGAAGTTGTTTGTGCTTTACGCCGCTTCTGGGGCACAGCATCTCCAGCTGGCTGGGCTGTAGGGCTGCTGGAGGCAGCTTTGGCTTGGGCTTTACCTGCAGAAGCGGTCGAGCGGCTTTTCCCCTTGACCTCTGCAGAAGAGACTTCTTTTTCAGCCAGCACCTGCAGGGCCATTTCCAGGGTAACCGCTTCGGCAGGGATCCCTTTGGGCAAAGAGGCATTGACCTTGCCATGTTTGACATACAGCCCGTAGGGGCCGTCGTGCAGATTGACCGGCTCACCATCCTCAGGATGGGATCCCAGCTCCCGCAGCGGCTTGGCCGAGGCGCGCCCACGGCCTTTCTTGGGCTGGGCCAGCAGCTCCAGCGCCCGCTCCAGGCTGATGGTCAGCACATCCTCCTCGGCGGGCAGAGAGCGGAAATCGCCATCACAGACTACGTAGGGGCCGAAGCGGCCAATACCGGCCTGCACCTTTTTCCCCGATTCCGGGTGTTCCCCCAAGGTGCGAGGCAAGCTCAGCAACCCCAAGGCGATCTCTGGCGTAACCTGATCCGGTTTCAGCCCTTTGGGCAGGGAGGTGCGCTTGGGTTTTTTGTTGTCCTCAGAAACTTCTCCCAATTGCACATAGGGGCCGTAGGGGCCCTGCGGGATCACATAGATTGGCTCCTGGGTTTCCGGGTGAAAGGCAATGGGCTTGGGGCCTTCTTGCTTCCGCTGGATTAGCTCCGCAATGTGTTCTGAGCTCAGATCGGCGGGGGGAA
Source organism: Synechococcus sp. W55.2 (assembly GCF_047461635.1). NCBI lineage: Bacteria > Bacillati > Cyanobacteriota > Cyanophyceae > Synechococcales > Synechococcaceae > Synechococcus > Synechococcus sp. W55.2. Next base: position 9,352 of record NZ_JANSHM010000034.1, read on the forward strand.
TATCCTCCGGCAAGTTGGCGCGCACCTCTCCAGACTCAGTTTCAACTGCTACATAAGGGCCATAGGGGCCAATGCCGATCTTGACAGGCAGGTTCTCCAGATGGATGGAGCGGGCCAGGCCGGAATCAATTTCCAGCTCGCGCGCCTTCACCTGTCCCTCGAGACCCTGCTCGCCCAAGAAGAAATGGCGCAGATAGGGCAGCCACTCCGCCTGTCCAGAAGCAATGTCGTCCAGCGTTTGCTCCATCTCGGCAGTGAAGCGGGTATTCACCAGGTTGGGAAAGTATTTTTCCAGTAGCTCGGTGACTGCAAAAGCTGTGTAGGTGGGCACGAGGGCACTTCCCATCGGCCTGACGTAGCCACGGCTCATGATCGTATTCAAGATGGTGGCGTAGGTGCTGGGGCGGCCAATGCCCTCACTTTCCAACACCTTGACCAAGGAGGCTTCCGTATATCGGGCTGGAGGCTGGGTTTCGTGGGCAACGGGTTCCAGCTTCTGGCAGCGGAGGGGATCCCCCTGCCGCAACAGAGGCAGATGCACCTCCCGATCTTCCAAAGCCGCCTCTGGGTCGTCGGATCCCTCCACATAGGCGCGGAAAAAGCCGGGAAAATCGATGCGCTTGCCGCTGGCCCGGAACACCGCATCGTCTACGGCGATGAGTACGATGGTGTGGGTCTGCCGCGCCTCAGCCATTTGGCTGGCGACGGTGCGCTTCCAGATCAGGTCGTAGAGGGCCAGCTCCTGGCCGGAGAGGGAGGTTTGGCTGGGCAGGCGAAACTCTGATCCAGCAGGACGAATGGCCTCGTGGGCTTCTTGCGCCCCTTTGGTTTTGGTGGTGTACTGACGGGGCTCGGGGCTGAGATATTCTCTGCCGTACATCGACTCCACGCAGGCGCGGGCAGCGCGGATGGCCTGCTCCGACAGGTGGACCGAATCGGTGCGCATGTAGGTGATGTAGCCCTCTTCGTAGAGCTTTTGGGCAATGCGCATCGTCTGCTGGGCCGACAGGTGCAGCTTGCGGTTGGCCTCCTGCTGCAGGGTGGAGGTGGTAAAGGGAGGGGCAGGTTTGCGGGTGGAGGGGCGCTCTTCCACAGAGCTGACGATCCAGGCTTTTCCCAGCAAGCGATCCCGCAGGGCCTCGGCCTGGGCCTGATCCAACAACACCACATCCCGCCCGGCAATGAGCTGGCCGGTGCTGGGATCGAAGTCTTGCCCATTGGCCAGGCGTTTGCCACCCAAGCTCACCAGCTCTGCTGGAAAGACAGCCTGCTGGCCGGCGACGGTCGTTTTGGGCTGCAGCTCCGCTTTGAGATCCCAGTAGGAGGCTTTTCTGAAGGCGCGCCGCTCCCGCTCTCGATCCACCAAAAGCTTGACCGCCACCGACTGCACCCGCCCTGCCGAGAGTTTGGGGGCAATTTTTTTCCACAGCAGCGGCGACAGGGTATAGCCCACCAGGCGATCTAAGATGCGGCGGGTCTCCTGGGCACGCACCAGTTGTTCATCCACCTCACGGCAGTTTTGCAGCGCCTCCTGAATGGCCTCGCGGGTAATCTCGTGGAACACCATGCGGCGGGTGGGCACTTTGGGTTGCAGCACCTGCTGCAAGTGCCAGCTAATGCTTTCCCCTTCGCGGTCTTCGTCGGTGGCCAGGATCAGCTCGTCCGCCTTCTTGAGCGCTTCCTTCAGCTCCTTGACCACCTTTCTTTTGTCCTTGGGGATGACGTAGAGGGGCTCGAAGTCGGCGTGGACATTGACCCCCAGGCGGCTCCACTCTTCTCCTTTCAATTCTTCTGGAATTTCAGATGCCGAATCGGGAAGATCCCGCACATGTCCCATCGAGGCCTGAACCTCATACCCCGCAGGCAAGAACCCACGGATGGTACGGGCTTTGGTGGGAGATTCGACAATGACCAGCTTAGGCATAATTGAGGTTGGCAGCAATCGGCTTAGGTTGTCGCATTTCCCGCCCCAAGGATTGGGCGGGCCAGCATACACTGCAAGAGGTGCTTAAGATAGACAGCCTACTTTTCTGGAGCGTAGCAAGTCTACCTGCGCTTGACCAGCCGTCATCGGCGATTGATCTGAGCGGTCTGCCCCCATCTGGCTGCTTTACAGGACGATGAAACTGCACCATTTTTCCATTCGCACCGCCGATATCTTCCGCTCCATCGCTTTTTACGAGGGGCTGGGCTTTGCGGTGGAAGAACGCTTTACTGCTGGGATCACGTTGGCCTGCTGGATGCGCGGCCCCTGGGGGCGTTTGGAGCTGATGCAAGTGCCGCAGCCCCATCCTGCCCCGGATCCCTTTGGGGATCCCCACTATGTGGGCTACTATCACCCCGCTTTTGAGGTGGGCCCCGAATGGGGATCCCTGGCCAACTACCTAGAACATTTGCGAGCGCAAGTGCCCCTTACCCTGCTGCTGCCGCCCCAGCTCCAGCAAATTGGGGGCCAGGTCTATGAAGTGGCGTTCATCGCCGATCCCGATGGCCTGCCGATCGAGCTCATTCGTCCCCAGGGATCCTCAGGAGAGAGTCTGCCCCAACGCCCAGAGGACATTAATAAATAATAAATAAATAGTTGGATAACTAGTTGATGGGTCAAAGGATCTAATTTGGGTGGGAGCGGTCGTTCCCCCTTGTCCAGATCCTGGAGAGCCAACCCTAAAGCTAAGCTAGTAGAGCTTCTGGGGAACTTGAGAGAAGGGTTTGTTGGCCGCTTGTCAGTTCAGCCTCACCTGATATGAAAGCTCAGCTTCCGGTGACGATTTTGACAGGTTTTTTGGGCAGTGGCAAAACCACGCTGCTCAAGCGCATCTTGGAAGAGGAGCATGGGTTGCGCATTGGGGTTATCCTCAACGAGTTTGGCGAGATTTCCATCGATGGCGAGTTGGTCAACATGCCCGAGGGGGGGCTGATGCAGCTCAACAATGGTTGCCTCTGCTGCACGGTGCGAGAGGATTTTGAACGGGCGGCCCGCCAGCTGCTCCAGCATGCCCAGGCGTTGGACTATCTGGTGGTGGAAACCAGCGGCGTGGCGGATCCCAGGCAGGTGACCGAGCTATTTGTGCAGAGGGTCTTTCATGAGGAGTTGCGCCTGGATGGCGTGGTGACCTTGGTTGACGGTGCCGAATACTGGCGCAATTTCCAGCGCTCGCAAACCGCCGCCCACCAGATCGGCAGCGCTGACATTTTGTTGCTCAATAAGGTGGATTTGATCGACGAAGCCGAACGAGAGCGGATCCTTCTCGATCTGCGCCGCTACAACCCCGCTGCCCCTTGCCTGCTCACCACCCATGCCCAGGTGCCTCTGGCCCGCATCTTGGATGTGCATGCCTTCCGCCCAGAATTGTGGGATCCCAGGCTCCCCGATTCGGGGACTGAGGCCCACCACAGCCATCACCTGGAGGAGGACGGGATCCAATCGGTGAGCTTTCAACTGCAGCAGCCGCTGGATTTGGCGGCCTTTCGCGATTGGCTACAAGACATGCCCGAGACCCTTTTTCGCGCCAAGGGGGTGCTGTGGGTTGTGGATGAGCCGCAGCGGGTTATCTTCCATCGAGTGGGCCAGCGGCAAACCCTTTTTCTGGAACGGGACTGGGATCCCGATGAGCCCCGCTTGTCCAAAATTGTGTTGATTGGCAAAGGGCTGGAGCCGGAACAGCTGGCTGCCGGCCTCAGCCGGGTGTGCGGGGCAACCGCCGCTGGCTAAGGATCCCCTTCAGTTTTTTCGGTTTTTGGATTGGGTGATCTGGGATGGCTCGCAGCAAACTTTCAGAGCAAGAACAACAGCAAATTGTTAGCGCCTACCGCGGCTCGGCAGCGACCGCCGTCGAATTGGCGGAGCAATTTCAGGTGAGCATCACCACCATCACCCGCGTGTTGAAGGAAAATATCGCTGCCGATGAGTATCAGCGGTTGATCCATCTCAAACGCTCGGCTGCCCGCCGCAAAGACATGGGGGAAAAAGCTGTTGTTGGCGGGATCCCAGCCCCAGAGCAGCAGATTTTGCCGCTGGAGCCGGAGCTGCCTTTTTCATCTCCCTCGCTGCAGCCGAACGCAAACGACGAAGGCGAGGATAACACCGCTGGAACAGAGTCTCTGCCAAAACTGCCCCCAGAAGAACTGCAGTTGGCGGCTGAGCTTCAGGAAGATGTGGAGGATGTCGGGGAAGAGGATGAGGAAGAGACCGAAGAAGACCGTGACCTCGAAGACGAGGATGAGGACGACCCTGACTATCTCCTAGAAGATGAAGATGGGCCAGAAGAGGATCCCCTCACCGATCCCAGCTATCAAATTCAGGTATTACCCCTGGAAGAGCTCACCCTACCGGAAACCTGCTATGTCGTTGTTGACCGCTACCAAGAACTGACCACCCGCCCTCTCAAAGAATTCTTTGGCTCGGGATCCCTGCCCATCGAAGGGATGGATAACGCCAATACGCTGCCCATTTTCGACAACCACAAGGTGGCCCGTCGCTTTTCCGAAATGAGCCGTCGGGGCAGCAACACCTACCCGCCCTACCGGGTAATCCAGTTTCCCGGCTACATTCTGGAGATTGTGCGCACCCAACTGCAAAAGAAAGGCATCACCCATCTGCTCATGGATGGGCAGATCTACAGTCTTTGACCAGCTCCTCAAGCTCAGGAGCGGGGGATTCCCGTTACTGGCGCAGGTTTGCAGCCCTGCGTGAGCGCCGTCGGCCTACTTCGCCACAGCAGCAGTACCCATCTCCCTAGGAGCCTGGGCTGCCCCGCTCCCACGAGCCACCCACGCCAACGGAGCTGAAGGCTCCTAACCTCAGTCTCATCGCAGGCAGAGATGGCGCCAAGCTTGCCCTCATTCCACAGCCGTCGCCGCGTATTCCAGCTCCTCTTCCACCACTTCCGGTGGGGCCTCTGCCGCTTGTCCTTGCTTAGCGGCCAGCAGTTGCTCACGGTACTTGGCTGCCATTTCCTCAGCCTTCTCGTAAACCAGCTTGGGATCCCGAATCATGTCGCCGGGATTGGGCTCCAGTTGCTTGGTGGACAGCGAGATCCGCCCCCGCTCCGCATCTAGATCGATGATCATCACCTTCACTTCGTCGTTGACGTTGAAGACGCTGTGGGGCGTGTCAACATGATCGTGGGAGATCTCGGAAATGTGCAGCAGGCCGGAGACGCCGCCAATATCGATGAAGGCACCATAGGGCTTGATGCCCCGCACCGTGCCAACCACCACCTCGCCCACTTCCAGCTTGTTCATCTTCCGCTCCACCAAGGCGCGGCGATGGCTCAACACCAAGCGGTTGCGGTCTTCGTCCACCTCTAAAAACTTCAGGGGCAGCTCTTCGCCCACCAGCTCTTCTTTTGGCTTGCGGGTGCTGATGTGGGATCCGGGGATAAAGCCCCGCAGCCCCTCAATCCGCACCAGGGCTCCACCTCGGTTGGTAGCAAAAATGGTTGAGCGAACGGTGGCATCTTCTTTCTGGAGCTGCCGTACCCGTTCCCAGGCCCGCATGTACTCGATGCGGCGGATGGAGAGGGTCAGCTGTCCCTCTTCGTTTTCTTCGGTGAGGATAAAAAACTCGCGGGTTTCTCCCGGCTGCAGCATCTCGTGCGGGTCTTCCAGGCGGCTAATCGACATCTCCTGGAGCGGCAGAAAGGCAGCCGTTTTGGCCCCAATATCGATCAAAGCACCGTGTGGCTCCACCGAGAATACTGTACCCGCCACAATTTCGCCAGGGCTGAAGTGATAGTCGTACTTATCCAGAAGGGCGGCAAAGTCTTCAGTGGTAAAACCTACATCGGCAGCAGTGAATCGACTCATAGGGGTGCAGTAACAGATCAGTTGCGCGGGATAAAGGGTAGAAGGCCAATCGAGTTTGGCAGGATCCCACTTCCACTTTCCCACCTGGGGAGGATGTGGCTGGGAAATACCATCGTAGCTTAGAGGAGCGTCTTTTGTGGCAAGTTTCCCGGCATCTTGCCAAGCTGAAAGATAGAAGATTCGGAGGAAGAGCAATTGCACTTTATCGACCAAGCCGAAATTGAAGTGCAAGGGGGAAATGGCGGGGATGGCATCGTTGCCTTCCGCCGTGAGAAGTATGTGCCGGCTGGGGGGCCATCCGGCGGCAATGGCGGGCGGGGCGGCTCGGTGATCTTGGTGGCCGATCCCGGCCTGCAAACTCTGTTGGATTTTCGCTTTCAACCGGTGATCAAGGCGGAACACGGGGCCAAAGGGGGGCCCAACCATCGCAGCGGGGCCAGTGGTGCGGATCGGCTGGTGCGGGTGCCCTGCGGTACTGTGGTGTTCAATGCGGAGACGGGGGAATTGTTGGGCGATCTGGTGGGCAAGGGGGATCAATTGCTGGTAGCCCGTGGGGGCAAAGGCGGCTTGGGCAATGCCCATTTTTTGAGCAACCACAATCGTGCCCCCCGCCAATTTACCAAGGGCGAAGCAGGAGAACGGGTGCGCCTGCGCCTGGAGCTGAAGTTGATTGCCGAGGTGGGCATTGTCGGCCTGCCCAATGCGGGCAAGTCCACTCTGATTTCGGTGGTCTCCTCTGCCCGGCCCAAGATTGCTGACTACCCCTTCACCACGTTGCAGCCCAATTTGGGGGTGGTGCCCCATCCATCGGGAGATGGGGTGGTGTTTGCCGATATTCCGGGGCTGATCGAGGGGGCGCACTTGGGGGTGGGGCTGGGCCATGAGTTTTTGCGCCATGTGGAGCGTACCAGGGTACTGATTCATTTGGTGGATGGCACGGCGGCGGATCCCGTCAAGGATTACCAGGTTATTCAGCAGGAGCTGCGCGCCTACGGCCACGGGTTAATCGATAAGCCACAAATCCTGGTTTTGAACAAGATCGATGTTCTGGATCCCCAGCAGGTTGCCGAGCGCGCCCAGAGGCTGTCTGCTGCTGCCGGCACTTCGGTGGTGACCATTTCTGCGATTGCCAAGCAGGGGCTGGATGCCCTCTTGCAGCGGGTGTGGCAGTGCCTGGGTCGGGGATCCCAACAGCCTGCGCAGTTGGATCTTGTGGGAGCCATCCAGTCCCACGGCGGAAGAATCTTAGAATAGGAAAGCCCCTGCCTTCCCAGAACCCAGAGACGAGTGGCTATGTATATCTCGGCGGAGGATCTGCCACCGGATTTGCGTCAGATCATGTTGGCTGTTGAACAGGCGGCCCAGGCGAGGGCGGGAGCGTGTGTGGAGCTGCTGATGCTCCTGCGGCTGCTGGAGGAGTTGCACCGCGCGATCCTGGAAGGTGCCTTTCGGGAGTCTTTGCCCAATACCCGTCAAGCTCTGTATCGGGTGCTTCAAGATTTGGAAGAAGCGGGCGACTGGCCCTATCTGCCCCGTCTGCACATCCAAGCCCTGATGCAACAACTGAAGGACTGGCCCGAATCTCAGGGATCCCCGCCCGCGTCGGTGCCACCGACCCCCCGCCCTCTTGTGGAAAACCCCCTGGGGGGTAGCTGCTCCCAGTCTTGACCTCTTCCCATCTGCCCGATGGCCGAGTACTTTAAGCTGCATCCGCAACAGCCCCAGGCCCGTTCCATCCGGCGGATTGCGGCGGCTTTGCGGGAGGGAGCGGTGATGCTTTACCCCACCGATACAGTCTATGCCATTGGCTGCGATGTGACCCACAAACAAGCAGTGGAGCGGGTACGCCGTATCAAGCAGCTCTCCAACGACAAGCCTCTTACCTTTTTGTGCCCTTCTCTCTCACGCATTGCCCACTATGCCCAGGTAACCGATTCGGCCTATCGGCTGATGCGGCGGCTGATCCCGGGCCCGTTTACGTTTCTGTTGCCGGCCACCAAGCTGGTGCCCAAGTTGGTGATGGAGCCCAAACGGAAAACCACCGGCATCCGCGTGCCCGACTCGGCCATTTGTCAGGCTTTGCTGGAAGAGTTGGGCAATCCAATTGTCTCGACCTCTGCCAAGCTGGGGGGGGATCCCGTCGGATCCCTGGGCTTAAGTTTTGGGCAAACCTGGGAATGGGAGAGCGATCCCTGGGATGAGGGTGGGATCTTTGCGGCTGAGGAAATGCGGCAGTTGGAAAAACAGGTGGATCTGGTGCTGGATGACGATGCCCCCCGCCGGGCCAAGGTCTCTACGGTAATCGATTTGACGGGATCCGAGCCGCTGGTGGTGCGGGCCGGGCTAGGGTATGAGCAGGTGGCAGATCTAAATCTGAAACCCGTAGAAGAAGACGGTTGAGGGCAGAGGGATCCCGCGTTCTCTAAAATAGGGTCAGTGCCTTCGGAGTGTGCCCATGTCTGAGGCCCTGGCTCAGCAAAAATCGGCTCTGCTGCACCTACTGGAGGCGACCGACCGGGGCCGGAAAGTTTCCCCTGACCAAAAAGCCCAGATTTTGTCTCAAATTGCCGTCCTAGAAGCGCTCAACCCCACCCCCAAGCCAACATCTGCTGCTGAAGGGTTGGAGGGGAACTGGCTCACCCTATTTACCACGAGCACAGCTCTGCTGCGGCTGGCACAGTTGCCTTTTTTGACCACCGGCGAGATCTACCAGTGTATTCGGGCCAAAGCTGGACGAGTCTTCAACGTGGCGGAGATCCAGGGATCCGGTTGGCTGGAGGCTTGGATGCCACGGGGAGTCTTGGCTGTATCAGCGCGCTTTTACCCCGAATCTGAGCGCCGGGTGAGGGTGATTTTCGAGCGATTGGTGCTCGGATCCCAAGCTTTGATGAGCTACGAGATCGAGAGTTTTCTCGATTTGCTCGAGCAGGCTCCAGAGCGAATCCCGGCTATTCAAATCGATATCCGCCGCCGCGAGCCAACGGGCTGGCTGGATATCACCTATTTGGATGAAGATTTGCGGATGGGCCGGGGCAGCGAGGGGAGTGTATTTGTTCTAAAGCGGGTCGGCTAGTCGGAGGATCTAGAGGACTCCGTTTCCGCCCTTTCGTGAGATGGGTTTTGGGTTAGGGTGGAGCTTATTTCCTGTAGAACTTGCAAGGCGCGGTAGGACTCTCGCAAAGTTTGCAGCTCCTGTTGAGTTTGCTCCAGTTGCCGGGCTTTTTGCTCCTGTAAGAAGCGCAGCCTTTGATTTTCGGACGCCGTGCGACGCAGAACGTGCTTGAGTTTCTGCTTCTGCTGCTGAAGCCGAGTCCGCCTCACCTCCAACTGCTGCAGTTGGATTTCTTGGAGTTCCAGTTCTATTTTCAGAGTGGCGACCTGCATCTGGAGTTGGCGAAGTTTTTGGTTGAGCTCTGGCTCTGGTGTGGGTTTTGCCGACTCAGGGCTTGGGGAAGAAGGTGATGACAATTCTTGTAGGGGCTGCAACTGTTGGGCCTTGGCCTGCGAAGCTTGATCCTGGTGCTGCTCGCCCTGCAGTCTTACTTGAGTGTGTTCGCTTACTTCGGTTTCAGTTTCCGTCTGCTGCTCAGCTTGATCAAGAATTTGTCGATCGCGGATCTGGGTTTGAGGATCCTCGTCAACCGACTGCAAAGGGAGAGAATCCTCCTCGGGTTGCCGAGGGTTGCCGCCATAATCGGCAGGATCAAAGGGAGATAGGGTCGCCACCAGCGATTCTCGAAAGTCGCTCCAGGAAGCCGATTGCAGACCCATCTGAACCACCCGCCAGGCCCCATAGGAGGCCCCAGCGGCAGCCAGGATCCCAGGGATCCCGGCCAGGGAGAGGGAAACCTTGGGCAGGGTGGGCAGGATCTGATCCAGCAGCCCCACCACCAGGGCGAAAACAAAGATCCCGCTCCCCGCGGCAGCGGCACCTGAAACCCAAGAGGAGCGGGAGAGCATCATCGTTTTTTCGTCATCACAACCGCTAGAGCGGGAAAACCAGGTTCAAAAATTGCCTGTCTGCACTCAGTTTATCCCGCCAGCAGCCTCTGTTTCCCTCTTAGGGCACCTGCCATGCCCGTTGGTGGTAGCCCTCTAATTGGGCCCAGGGATCCCCAGCCGCTGCGTGGGTGTGGCCGTGCTGAGGGTGATGGTGAGAATGAGGGTGGTGATGGGATCCGTGCCCGTGATGGTGGTGATGATGCTCGTGAGGGTGGTGATGGGTATGCCCAGCTCTGACCTCTGCGCTCACGGCCAGGCGAAACTTGCACAGGTGGCAGTTCATTTGGGTTTGGCCCTGTAGGGCTTCCTGCTCCAGTTGCTGCAGGCTGTGCAGCACCGTGTCCACAAGGCCCAATTCCGGCAGCATCAGCCAGTCGATTTCCGGCTGTCGTTGTCGTTGTTTCTCCACTGCCGCCTCGATTTTTTTCACCAACACCCCCGTAAACAGAAAGTAGGGCAGCACGATCACCCGGCGCGGATGCCAGGACAAGGCCCGCTCCAATCCCACGGGCAGGCGGGGATGGGTAATGCCGATAAAGCAAGTTTCCACAGCGGCAAACCCAGATCCTTCCCAAAGCAACCGGGCCAGTTTACAGGCTTCGGCATTGGCCTCGGGATCGCTGGAGCCGCGACCCACAAACAGGAGCACGGTTTCTGCTTCTGGGATCCGCTGCGGTTGGGCGGCCATCAAAGCGGCCAATCGGTCTCGCAGCAGTTGCAGGATCTCGATGCGGATCCCCAACGGCCCACCGTAACGAATGCGCAACTGGGGATAGAGGGCCTGCAGGCGATCCAATTCCATCGTCACATCGAACTTGTTGTGGCGGGCCCCAAACAGCAACAGCGGCAGGACCACAATCTCTTGCCACCCTTGGGCCAAGCACTGCTCTACCCCCTGGGCAATGGTTGGCTGGGTCAGCTCCAGAAAGCAGGGGATCACCGGTCGATGGGGGGTGAGAGCTTGGTAAGCCTGGGCTAGCTCCAGAAAGGCTTGCTGCCCTTGGGGGTCGCGGGATCCGTGGCCGATAAGCAATAGGGGCAATGAAGGAGAAGCAAGCTGCCCAACCGAAAGGGGAGGGGAAACACTGAGGGTATTCAACACAAAAAACTCCGTTCCTTGTGAATCGCAAGGGGTACAGGACAACGGCAGGTGGGTGTTCTGGCTGAGGGAGGGATCCCATCACAGTTGCGTCACAGTGGCGGATTTGCACCGCGCTTTCCCCAATCTGCCTGAGCCTTTTAGGTTAGCTTGCCGCTTGTCGTTCACCAAGCCCCCTGGGGGGATGTCCTTGTCTGCTAGAAGATAGCCCTGAGGCATGAGCGGTACGGCAGACTCATGCTCAAAGGGCAGCAAAACTGTTGCCGCGCTAATCCCCCTTGCCCCTGGGAGAGGGCCTAACGCCGGCCCGCTGGTCTGGGGGGCTGAAAGTGTCGCAGGCGCAGGGCATTGGCGACCACCGAAACGGAACTCAGGGCCATGGCTGCCCCCGCCAGCATAGGGTTGAGCAACCAGCCTGTAAAGGGATAGAGCGCCCCAGCGGCAATCGGGATCCCCAGCGTATTGTAGATAAAGGCGAAGAAGAGGTTTTGGCGGATGTTGTTGAGGGTGGCCCGGCTGAGTTGAATGGCAGTGGCGACTCCCCGCAGATCTCCCGACATGAGGGTTATATCGCTGGCGGCCATCGCCACATCCGTACCTGTACCAATGGCGATCCCCACATCGGCTTCTGCCAGAGCCGGAGCATCGTTAATGCCATCTCCCACCATCGCCACCCGGTGTCGAGGTTGTCTGAAGCTGCGAATGTAAGCGGCCTTCTGATCGGGGCGGACTTGGGCAATTACCCGCTGAATGCCTGCCTGCCGGGCAATCGCTTGGGCCGTGGTGGGGTTATCCCCGGTCAGCAGGATCACCTCTAGACCCATCTGTTGCAGCTGTTGCACTGCCTCAGGAGAGGTGGGTTTGAGCGGATCGGCAATGGCCAACAGCCCCACCAGGCTCTGGGATTGGGCTACGCCGATCACCGTTTTGCCCTGGCTTTCCCAATTCTGAACCCTCTCTGACCAAGAGGGATCCCAGGGGATCCCCATCTCCTGTAGCCAGCTCAGCCGACCAATGCGGATCCACTGGTCTTCCACCCAGGCTTCTGCCCCACTGCCTATCCTTGCCTGAAAATGCTGGGCAGGAGGGATGGCAATTTTTTCCGCTTCGGCTTTCTGCACCACCGCCTGGGCCAAAGGATGTTCCGAGTGCCGCTCCACCGCCGCTGCCAGGCGCAACACCGCCAGGGGAGAGGAGCCGTGGGCCCAAATATCGGTGACAGTGGGACGACCTTCAGTCAGGGTGCCAGTTTTGTCCAAGACCACCGTGCGCAAGTGGTGGGCCAATTCCAGGCTGTCGGCACTTTTCACCAGGATCCCCAATTCTGCCCCTCGTCCCGTGGCCACCAGGATCGAGGTGGGGGTTGCCAACCCCAGCGCACAAGGGCAGGCGATGATCAGCACCCCAATCGTGTTCACCAAGGCCAGCGTCAGGTTGTCCGCCAACACCCACCAGAGCACGAAAGTTAGAACTGCCACCCCGATCACTGCCGGCACAAACCAGGCAGTCACCCGATCCGCCACCTGTTGAATCGGAGCTTTGGATCCCTGGGCTTCCTGCACCAGGCGCACGATCTGGGCCAGAACCGTGTCTTTGCCCACCCGCCGCGCCTCCATCACAAAGCTGCCCGTCTGATTCAGCGTTGCCCCAATCACCTCATCCCCCGCCGATTTGACAACAGGCAGGCTCTCGCCGGTCACCATCGACTCGTCGAGGCTGGAGGATCCCTCTAGGATTACCCCATCCACCGGCACCTTCTCGCCGGGGCGCACTCGGATCCAATCCCCCACCTGCACCTCCCGAATGGGGACATCCTGCTCCACCCCATGGCGAATTACCCTCGCCGTTTTCGGTTGCAGCCCGATCAGCTTGCGAATGGCTTCGGAGGTTTGCCCCTTAGCCCGTTGCTCCATCCACTTGCCCACCAGGATCAAGGTGGTGACCACCGCCGACACCTCATAATAGACATCCGGGTACAGTCCTTGCCGGTGAAAATAGTCGGGGAAAACCGTTGGGAAAACAGAATAGAAAAAAGCCGCGCTCGTCCCTAAGGCCACCAGCGTGTTCATATCCGCCGAGCGCCGTTGCCAAGCGGCCCAAGCGCCTCGATAAAAATGCTTGCCCACCCAAAACTGCACCGGAGCCGTCAGCAGCAACTGCAACCCAGGATTGTGCAGCCACATGGGAAAGCCCGGGATGTCCATCCCCAGCATCATCGGCAGGGATCCGATCACCAGCACCGTGCTGATGCCCACCCCTATCGCCACCTTGAGCTTCAGTTCCCGTTCTGCGGCCCGTTGGGCGATCCGCTCTGGATCCGACAGATCGTCCAGCTGCCAATCCTCCTGGATAAGGCGCGCCCGATACCCCGCCCGCTCCACCGCCCGAATCAACGCCTGCGGATCCACCAGCCGGGGATCCCCTTTGACGGTGGCCTGCTCACTGGCAAAATTCACGGATCCGGAGGATACTCCCTGCACCTGAGTGAGGGCCTGTTCGATGCTGCGGGCGCAGGAGGCACAGCTCATCCCTTGTAAGGCCAACTGCCAGGTGCCCTCAGGAGAAGGCGCAGAGGCCGATAGCGCACCCGATGACCCTTTATGGGCAGACATGGCAACACCTTGTTGATGAAACGACAGCTACTCTCCACCCTGGGCAGGGCGAAGGCAGCCATCTGTACAGAAATTCAAAACAGACGCCCGACCGTTCTCGACCCAGCCTTGACTAGGCCGGGGGATATCCCACCTGGGTGAGGGCCTGCCGCAAATCGCCCACAGGCCGCCCAGAAGTAATCCGCACCTGTTTGGTTTTGGGATCCCCTTCCACCTGCGCCTGGGGATCCAGTTGCCGCACCGCTTGCGCAATGGTGTCTATACAGGCCCCACAGGCCAGCTTGGGCACCGTCAAAACAACCTGCATCTTGGAAAACCCCCCCAATGCCACTGAAAGGATGCTAAACCTTACAGTGGGCTGGAAGGTCAAGAGGGAGGCTGAGGCTCGTCCATATTCCAGCGGTAGTCCACCTGATAGCCCCGCTGTCGCCACTCTTCCTCCAGTTGCACCTGTTGGGTGAGGGCTTTGCGCAGGGAGTTGATCAGCTCTTGCGTGCGGCCTCGGTTGCCAAAATCCTGTTCCTCTACTGCCGGAAAGGTTTGCCGCTCCAACACCCGCAGCAGAAATTCGTAGTGGATATGAGCCGGCACAGGAATACGTTTCATCGATCCAAGCAATCCTTAGAGATCCATTGTTCTTAACAGAGATCCATATGATGGAGGGTTCTCATTCACTGAGATGACAACAGGTGGCGCACAGCTTGGCTGGGATCCGGCTGGGTCACCAGCGCTTCCCCCACCAGCACAGAGCGCACCCCCCAGGCCCGCAACTGCTGCAGATCGGCGGGGGTATGGATGCCGGACTCGCTGACCACAGGCAGATCGCCAAGGAGCTCCGAGTGGGCGGCCAACAGGTCGCGCGTTGTGTTCAAGTCCACCGTAAAGGTTCTCAGATCGCGATTGTTGATGCCAATGAGCACCTGCCCCCTGGAGTCTTGCAGTTGGGGCAAACGCAGCACCCGCTGCAACTCTTGGGAGGTGTGCACCTCCAGCAGAGCCGCCATGCCCAATTGCCGAATCAGCTTGAGAAAGTAGCCCAAATCCGCATCGGAGAGAATGGCGGCAATCAAGAGCACCGCATCTGCCCCCAGGCTGCGGGCCCAGAGGATTTGGTAGGGGTAGAGAATGAACTCCTTGCAGAGGATGGGGATCCCTACTGCCTGACGGATCTGGCGCAGATACTCGCCGCTGCCCTGAAAGAACCGCTCATCTGTGAGCACCGAGAGGCAACTGGCCCCACCGGCTTCATAGCTCTGGGCAATGGCTACCGGGTCAAAGGGATCCCGCAGAACGCCGCGGCTGGGAGAGGCTTTTTTGACCTCGGCAATCACAGAGATAGGGTGAGGCGACTGGGTAAGGGCCGCCACAAAATCCCGCACCGGCGGGGCTTGATCCAGTTGCCGTTGCAATTCCTTGAGGGGAAGCTGCTCCCGTTGCCGCTCCACCTCCTGCTCTTTATGCCAGACGATCGCTTCCAAAATGTGGCGCGGTTTGGCTTCCGGCGCTGTTGTCTGGTACACCTGAGAGGCTACGACCACCGGCGGGGCAGGAGAACGCCGACGAACAGAAAGCGGCTCACCTTGCAGCTCCATACAACCCCCGAACACAACTCTACACCACACCCTAGACTACTCACCCTAGACTACTTTAGTGCTCGGCCAGCGGTTTGAATAGCTACCCCAGGCATCCCCAAAACTCATCTGGCGAAGGCGTTTTTTTTACCCTATGGTTGAGTCTAGAAAGGTGGTGTAGTCTTTATGCGCCTCGGCGAGCCATGTTCTGGCGGCCGTCCATTTTTCCCCGGCCAGGGGCAGTGGCTCGGTGGGGCTGGGATGGGCCCTATCCATGCTGTTTTAGAGGAGTTCAGGCGTGCTGTACCTAGCAGAGCTATCCAGGCCAATTGGATTTGCCAAGTCGTCTCTGCAATTGCTGGCCAAGCAGCAGCAGGACAATACCTGGGTGGCCGTGAACGAAGAATCCATTACCTTGGAAGGCCGCATCGCCCAGGAGGCTGGGCGCTTCAAGGATGGGTCATTGGTGCTGGCGGAAATCTCCGGCAGCCGTCAGGTCGCCCGCATCAGCGAAGCCGCTCGCCAACTGGTGACCTATCTGCAAAACTTCAGCCAACTTCAGCTCAGAGCCCGCAGCCAGGAAGAGGAGATCGAGGTTTGGAAACAGTCCCTCACCTTTCAGGCGCATGAGCTTACCCGCCGCGAGATGGAGCTAGCAGCCCAGGAAGAAGAGGTGCAGCGGCTGTATGAGCAATACAAGAGTGTGGAGGAAGATCGCAAACTTCTGGACAGCCTCAAAGAGGAACTGGCAGCCCAGCAAGCTTACTTAGCTGAACAACAGCGCCTGATCGGAGAGCAGCGGGAAGCTCTGAATCGGCAGCGGCAAGAGTTGGAAGCCCAGTTGCAAGAAGCTCGCTCCAGCCGCTTGGGGGAGGCAGAAGCAGCGCAGCTACAAGCTTTGATGCAACAGCTCCAGGAGACTCTACATCCGGCTGGGGATCCCTTGGCGCTTCTGCAAAGCTTGAAAAGCCACATTCAGCAGCAGCAGGAGCACTTGAATCAACAGATTGCCCAACTGGAAGCAGAACGTCAGCAGGCCCAGGCCCGGCAAGACGAGCTGGATCGAGACTACCGCGCTTGGCAAGAACGCCACACCGCTTGGTGGGGATCCCGACAATCCCTGGAGCAAAGCCAAGCAGAGTGGCAAACTCGACAGGGATCCCTGCGAGCCCATCAAGAGCACCTGCAGAGGATTCTCCAGCAGCTGCAATCTCAAGAGAGCCTATACCAGAAAGCCTCTCGTCTGGTGCAGGAGTACGACTTTATCGTCGATGGCAGCAGCAACGGCAGGGCTGGGGAGCCGGCGATCTCGGTCGAGGAGCTGGCGGCTTTGGTCAGCCAACTGCGCCGAGATTACGAGCAGCGGGCGGCCCAGGTCAGCCAGCAGCGGGCCGAACTGGAGCAAAACCGGCAAACCCTGCGGGAGCTGCAAGAGCGGCTGGCCAGCGCCTCTCCAGAGGAGCGGTTTGACATCGAGATGGATATCGACTATGCCCAGTCTGCCTGCAGTGCTTTGGAAGAAGCCCTGCTGCCTCAGGAAAAAAACCTGCAGCGAGAGTATGAAGAGTTGACCCGCCAGGAAGCCCGCCTTAGACAGCTGCAAAATCAAGCTGCTGCCCCGGTTCAGGTCGATATTGGGCCGCTCCTGGAACAGATCGGCAGCCAGAAGCAGGATCTTCTCCAAGAAAAAGGTCGTCTGCAAACCCTCATTCAACAACTGGAATCGTCCTTGCCTTCTCAGCAGGAGCAGCTCGCCCGCCAACGGCAGGAATTGGAGCAGCAGTGGCAACACCTGGAGCAAGAGGAGGGATCCCTGCGGGCGCGCGCCCAGGCCATGGCAGAAACCTGGGGTCGCCTCAATCACCTGCAGGCCACCCTCTACCCAGAGCGGGATCGGTGGGCAGCGTTGGCGGGAGAATTGGCGCAGTTGGAGACGGAGCTGGGCCAACACCAGGCCAGAAACTCCACTGCACACGCCCACGTCCAACAGGTACGCTCTCTCTTGGCTGCCCTCACGCAGGCGTGAGGAAGTCCACGTTTCCTATGCAGGGTGGGGAAGAAGCAGCGCAAACGGATCCCTTCGGGCTCGGTGCGGAACCTACGGCCTTGATTGAGGAAAACAAATCTGTTGACATACCCCCCGCTCTAGAGGGCAAGGATTCTGGTTTCTGGTTCTACGACAGCACTTACGAGGAACTGCGTAGCGGTAGGGCGGGGCTTTAGATCCAGTTTTTTGGTACAATTCGGTAGCATCCTGCAGCCATTAAGGCTCCCAATTTTCCGGCAGGGGGACTGCAGAGGTCGCTGCGCTTTCCCTGACGCTTGACTTGCAGTTGCCGAGGATATTCCAGTGTGAGGTCAGCTTGTGCGAATTGCGGTTGATGCGATGGGGGGCGACTACGCTCCCGAAGAGATCATCAAGGGCGCCTTGCTGGCCCATCGGCATCTGCGGGTCGGGATTGCGCTGGTCGGTCGTCCAGATTCCCTCAAGCCCTTTCTGCCCCAACCCTTGCCTGCTGGGATCACCATCGTGCCTGCCGAGGACGATGTGGGCATGGCGGAAGAGCCGCTGATGGTGCGCAAAAAGCCCAAAGCCTCCATCAACATCTCGATGCAACAGGTGCGCTCCAACCAAGCGGATGCCGTGGTGGCCGCTGGGAATACCGGAGCAGCGATGGCTGCGGCCTACCTGAATTTGGGCCGGCTGGCAGGGATCGATCGCCCGGCCATTGGCGCTCTTTTGCCCACTTTGAAAGGCAAGCCGGTGCTGCTGCTGGATGTGGGGGCCAATGTGGATTGCCGGCCCCGCTTTTTGGAGCAGTTTGCCCGCATGGGATCCCTCTACTGCCAGTGCGTGCTGGGGATCGAGAAGCCGCGGGTGGGCCTGCTCAACATCGGCGAGGAGCCCAACAAGGGCAATGATTTGGCTCTGGCCACCCACCAGCGTCTGGCCCAGTTGCCAGGGATCCATTTCGCCGGCAATGCCGAGGGGCGGGATGTGCTGACCGGGGAGTTTGATGTGGTGGTGTGTGACGGCTTTGTGGGCAATGCCCTCCTCAAGTTTGCCGAAAGTGTTGGCCAGGTGATCACCCAGGTGCTGCGGGAGGAGCTGCCCCGCGGCTGGCGCGGCAAGTTGGGCTGCTGGCTGCTCCGGCCCAACCTCAAGCAGGTAAAGCGGCGCATGGACTACGTGGAGTATGGCGGTGCTTTGCTGCTCGGCGTCAACGGCATCTGCGTGATTACCCACGGCAGCTCCAAGGCGCCGATGGTCTACCACGCCATTCGCCTGGCCAAAGAGGCGGCAGAACAGAAAATCCTACAGCGGCTGCAGGCGGAAATGGTTGACCCTCGCGAACCTGAATCCAACCCCAGGCGGCGCACCCGGCCCCTTCAGGTCTACTCTGGCTCTGGCCCGGAAGTGTTGCCGTTGGGATCCCTGGAAAGGACTTCCTCCCGCTGTCCCGAACCCGTGGAAGATGCCCAGCCATAGCCTCCCGACCGTGCGGCTGGTGGGGGCAGGGGCTGCCCTGCCGGATCCCTGCCTGAGCAACGACGATCTCGGCCAGATCGTCGAAACTTCCGACGAATGGATCTGGCCCCGCACCGGCATTCGTCAGCGGCGCATTCTGCCCCCTGAGCTGAGCTTGGTGGATTTGGCGGTCCAGGCAGCCAAGGCCGCTTTGGCTCAGGCCGGGATCTTGCCTCAAGACCTGGATTTGATCCTGCTGGCCACTTCCACCGGTGTCGATCGGTTTGGCTCGGCCCCTCAGGTGCAGGCAGCTCTGGGAGCAACGCGGGCGGTGGCTTTTGATCTGACGGCAGCCTGCACGGGCTTTGTCTTTGCAGTGGCCACGGCAGCGCAGTTTTTGCAAACCGGGCTGTACCGGCGGGCCTTGGTGGTGGCGGCGGATGTGCTCTCCCGTACGGTGGACTGGGCAGATCGCACCACCTGTGTCTTGTTTGGAGATGGGGCCGGGGCGGTGGTTCTGGAGGCGGGGGAAACCGGCGGGATCCTCAGCATTGAGCTGCGCAGCGATGGCAGTGGCAGCCAGCTGCTCAGCTTGTCCATGGCTACAGAGGCCAAGCCCCTGGTGGGATCCCTGCAGGTGGGGCAATACCGCTGCTGCCCCATCACCATGAATGGCCGCGAGGTCTACAAGTTCGCCGTCCAGGCGGTGCCGGAGGTTATCGAGAAGGCTCTCTTCCGGGCCGGGATCCCGGCGGAAGCAGTACAGGGATATTTTATTCATCAGGCCAACCAGCGCATTCTCGATGCGGTAGCCAAGCGCCTGCAGCTGGATCCGCAGCGGGTGGCCAGCGTCTTAGAGCATTACGGCAACACCTCGGGCGCTTCGGTGCCGATTGCCTTGGCCACTTGGATCGAGCAAGGACGCTTTGGCGCCGGCGATCTGGGGGTGATGGCGGGCTTTGGCGCCGGCCTTACCTGGGGGGCGATTGTGTTTCGTTGGGGGAAATGAATTGATGACTGTTGCCTGGATCTATCCCGGCCAGGGATCCCAAGCGGTAGGCATGGGAAGGGACTTGCGGAACTGGCAGGGAGCAGCCCAGAAGTTGGCTTTGGCCCGCCAGATGCTGGGATGGGATCCCTTAGCTCTGTCGGAAGACCAGATCCACCAGACCGGCTACACACAACCGGCTTTGTTCACCGTATCGGCCCTGTTGACGGACTATCTCTACGCCCAGGGACAGGCTCCTGCCTGCACTGCTGGCCACAGTCTGGGCGAATACAGCGCCCTCTACGCTGCCGGCGTGTTTGATTTCGAAACCGGCCTACGGCTGGTGGCGCTGCGGGGCCAACTGATGGAAGCTGCAGGGGATCCCCCGGGCAGCATGGCGGCAGTGATGGGGTTTGACCGCGACAAGCTGGAGCACCTGTGCCAGATGATCCCCGATGTCACCCTTGCCAACGACAACAGCCCGGATCAGGTGGTGATCAGCGGCTCAGTGGAGGGGGTGCAAGCCGTCTGTGAGCAGTTGCAGGCCAAGCGCACCGTTCCCCTCAAGGTAAGTGGCGCCTTTCACTCGCCCTTTATGCAGGCTGCTGCCGAGGAGTTTGCCCACACCTTGCGCGCTGTTGACTTTCAGCCGCCGCGAGTGCCCGTCTACAGCAACTGCACTGCCACCGCCAGCCGGGATCCGCAAGCCCTTAAGCAGGCGCTGCTGGCCCAGATGACTGCCCCTGTCCGCTGGCGAGAAACCGTGTTGCAGATGGCCGCCGACGGCATCCAAGAGGTGTGGGAAATCGGCCCCGGAAATGTTCTGACGGGCTTGGTGAAGCGAACGGTGCCGACCCTGACGCGGTGCAATTTCAGCAACCTCAGCAGCTAGGGGATCTGCTATGGAGCATGACTCTAGTCAATAATAAGCTCAACTATACTGAAAATAATGTATAATATGTTCAGTACGGATTACTACCA
>NZ_JANSHM010000035.1:0-29156 GCF_047461635.1 Synechococcus sp. W55.2
GGGGATGCGGATTTGAATGGTGCGAATGTGATTGCGCTTTTGGGGGCTGCTGTAAACCAGCCTAGAGGTTCGTGGTTAGCTTGCCAACTGCAGGGCTACCGAAAGCCCGCCCTGTACTGCGAAGCAGTCAGGGTCGGGTAGTTTACTGAATTAGGATGGGAAAGCGTGGTTTTCCGCTTGTTCTTCTCTTGGGTAGGTCTGGAGCAGCGCAGATGGCAGTTTACGAGGGCAATTTTGTTCAGACGGAGGATCTGCGTCTGGCCATTGTCATCGGTCGGTTTAACGACCTAATCACCGGCAAATTGTTGGAAGGGTGCCAGGACGCGCTGAAGCGGCATGGTGTGGATGTCGGCCCAGAGAGCAAGCAGGTGGACTACTACTGGGTGCCGGGCAGTTTTGAGGTGCCTTTGCTGGCTCACCAACTGGCCCAATCTCGCCGTTATGATGCCATCATCTGTCTGGGGGCAGTGATTCGCGGGCAAACTCCCCACTTCGACTATGTGGCGGCGGAGGTCTCCAAAGGCATTGCGGCGGCAGGATTTCGTACCGGAGTGCCGGTTATTTTCGGGATCATCACCGCCGATACCCTGCAGCAGGCTCTGGAGCGGGCCGGGGTCAAGAGCAACAAAGGTTGGGAATACGCCATGAGTGCCCTGGAGATGGCTACTCTGATGCGCCAAGTTGCCCCCGTGCTCCAAGGCAGCTACAGCCACAGCGGCAACGGGGCCGGATCCCGTCCGTCTCTGCCCGGTGGAGCGGAAGCCCTGCAGTCTACCCTGGACAGCGCTGCCTATTGAGGGCGGGTGAGGCGAGTCAGCACTTCGTTGGAGCGCTGCACAAAGGCCCGCACGGCTGCCGGGTCAAAGCTTTTCTGGGTAATCAAAGCCAAATCGTAGATGTGATTGCAGATGAGGTGAACCAAGTCGGGATCCCGACCCTGATCGGCAAGAGACTGCAGGTTTTGGATAAGGGGATGGGCCGTGTTCAGAACCAGCGTGTGCTCTTCCAGAAACTCCAGCGGCTTCTGCTGGATGACGGCGTTGAGCTCCTGTAGGCGCCGCAGCGTCTCCGGTAGCAAGATCATGGCCGGAACCGACTCTGATTTAAGAGCTTCTGCTTTGATCTGCAACTTGTCTTTGCCCAGGGCCTGCCGAAAGAGATCGACCAACTTTTGGCTGCGGGTTTTTTGCGTGACCGGATCCACAATTTCGGCGGCTTTGTCTTTATCTACCAGCGTTTCGTCCAGCTCAGAGTCCACCCGCTTAAATTGGATCCCTTCTTCTTTGTATTCCCGCTCCAAAAAGCTGCTGAAGTGGCTGTCGATCCAGCTATCCAGCATGATCACTTCCAGTCCTTGAGAGCGGTGGAGATCGATGTAGGCACTCTGGGCAGCCTCATCGGTGGCGTAGTAAACTCGCTTGTTTTGCTTGTCGCGGGTGCGCTCCAGGTACGCTTTCAGGGTCACATATTCGGGTTTGTCAGCAGGGGATCCGGCCACTCGGAAAATGAGAATATCCTTGATCTGGGCAAAGAACTTGTCATTGTTCATCGCCCCAAACTTCATAAAGAGGCTGATGTCGGGCCAGACCTTGACGTATTTTTCGTAATCTTCCCTGTACAGTTCATTGAGACGATCCGCCACCTTTTTGGCAACGTGATCCCCAATGCGTCTTACGGTGCGGTCATTTTGCAAGAAGCTGCGAGAGACGTTGAGGGGAATATCCGGACTGTCGATGGCCCCCCGCAGAGGTAGGAGGAACTTGGGGATGACTTCCTCACAGTTATCTTGGACAAAGACTTGGTTGCAGAACAGCTTGACTTGACCCTTGGTGGGATCAATATCCGGGCGCAACTTGGGAAAATAGAGGATCCCTTGCACGATGAAGGGATAGTCGGTGTTGATGTGCACCCAGAAATGGGGATCCTCTTGAAAGGGATAGAGGTAGCGATAAAACTCTAGGTAATCCTCATCTTTGAGTTCGGAAGGTGAGGTTCTCCACAGGGGCTTTTGCTTGTTGATCACTTCCCCGTTTAACTTGATGGGAACGGGGATGAAATCGCAGTATTTACGAACCAATTCCCGAATGCGGCTTGGCTCCAGGTATTCTTCGTTTTCGGGGGTGATGTAAAGGGTAACGGTGGTGCCGATGCTGGAGCGCTCAGAATCGGAGAGGGTAAAAGTAGTGGTGCCGTCACAAGCCCACTTCACCGGCGTGCTGCCGGGCCGATAGGAGAGGGTGTCGATTTCCACCCGCTGCGACACCATAAAAGAGGAGTAGAATCCTAGACCAAAGTGGCCAATGATTGCTTGCTCTGCGTCTTTGCCCTTGTACTTTTGAATGAACTCTTCAGCGCTGGAAAAAGCCACCTGGTTGATGTATTTTTTCACTTCCTCGGCAGTCATGCCAATGCCGTTATCGGCCACCGCTAAGGTCTTGGCCTCCTTGTTGAGGGCAATCGTAATCTCCGGCTCTGGGAGATCTGCCACTTCGCCGGCAAGGCTGGCCATCTTCAGCTTGGTGATGGCATCAGCAGCATTGGAGATCAGCTCCCGCAAGAAGATCTCTCGATCCGAGTAGAGAGACTGCTTGATGATGGGAAAGATGTTCTCGGTGTGGATGGTGATGGATCCCTGTTCCAGCACGGTCATAGGTGGCTCAGCACTCAAACAAGCTCAGTGCTAATCTACAGAGACCGAAAAGTCCCCGACAAGCAGGCTCTTTTTCGGAAATCCGCACTCGCAACCGAACCGGCTCTCTAGAGCTGAGCTGCTCCGGGCGGAGCTTGGGTTTGGCCGTTGGCGTCAGCGGCGCGGAGTGCTTCATCCAAAGCCAACTGTTGAGCCCAATCTTGGCCGACTCGAATGGTGACATCGGAGTTGAGAACGCCAGTAGATTCTACCCGCACTTCTCCCAGGCCAATGGCGGCGCGGATCTGTTTAGCCCCCTCCCGATCCCCGCTCTGGGCGAGGATCTCCGTTTGCTGCAGCACCTGAGTGCTGTCTTCCACAGCAAAAGCATGGACGTATCCTTGCCTCACCAATTCTTGCACCATACGGCGGGCCATCCCCGGCTCTCCGGTTGCGTTTTGCACGGCTATGCGCAGGCGGTGTGGAGGAATGCGGGCTACCTCTGCCTCCAGGCCAAAGTGGGAAACGGCCACCCGTCGGATCCCGGCTGGATCCGGCAGCCAGTAGCTGGTGGAGAATTCTCCCGGCTGACTGAAGCGGCCCGGCAGCAGCACCAGGTCGATGCGATCGCCCCCAGAGGTGAGGACAAACTTGGCCAAGCTCAGAACCTCTTCCCAGGTGAGGTTGGTATCGAGGTTGGTGCGGACGACCTGCAAAATCTTCGGGATCCGCGGCCAGACGGCAGGAGAGAGCAGTTCCCGGCTCAGGGCCCGCAGCAATTCCTGTTGCCGTTGCACCCGACCGATATCCCCCAATCCCAGGTGATCGCGGCGAAAGCGGGCAAAGTGGTGGGCTTGTTCCCCGTTGAGGCGTTGCCAGCCGGGTTCCAGGTGGATAAACAACTGCTGGGTGTGATCCACGTATTGCATCGGTTCCGGCACGTAGATTTCCACGCCGCCCACCGCGTCGATCAGCTCTTCCAGAGCGTCGGTATTGAGGCGAATGTAGCGGTCAATCGGGATCCCACCCATCAAGTGGCTGACCACCTGAGCCGTCAGCGCCGGGCCCCCTGCCAAGTTGGCAGCATTGATCTTGGCCACACCAAAGCCGGGCAAGCGCACACGAGTGTCGCGGGGGATGGACAAAACGGTAATCCGCCGCGCCTGGGGATCAAAGCGGGCCAAGAGAATGGTGTCGCTGCGGGTGTGGAAGCGATCTCGCTCTGTGGGCAAGGGCAGGCTGGGATCCGGGTTGTCCGTGCCGAGAATGAGGATATGCAACGAGCGATCCAGAGCCGCAGCCCGTAAGGCATCAGGACGGAAGGCTTCTTGTTCTGCAGGAGTGAGGGAAGTTGGGATCACCTGACGGGGCAACATCACGGCCAGGAGGGCACCGGCAGAACCCGCCAATACAGCCGTGAACCCCAACAACAGCCAGAGGATCCCCTGACGAATAGCCTGCTGACGAGCTGCGCGGACACGGTCAGGACGGGGGGGATAGTGGAAGGAGGGCATCAGGTCAGACCAGGCCTCGCGAGCGCGTACAGGAAAGGGTGTACTGTCTGGGTGGTGTTGCCAACTCCACCAATTCAAGGCCATGTTATCCCATCCTTATTCCTTAGAGTTGTCTAGACCCAACTTCACAGTGGGATCCCTGCAGCCGTTGTCGGGAAAGTCAGAGGTGCATCTTTGGCTGCAGACAGTCCCCCCGTTGGAGAAGTTGCTCCCCCAGCTCGGCCTTCTTTCCCCTGAAGAATGTCGGCGGGCAGAGCGTTTACAACTGCCGGCAGATCGGCGCCGCTTTCTGGCCGGTCGTCTTGGGTTGCGGAGCTTGCTTAGCCGCTACAGCGGCATTCCGCCCCAGGGGATCCCCCTCGACCACAGTTCTACCGGCAAACCCTACTGGCGGGATCCACCCCTGCCGCTGCAGTTTAACCTCAGCCACTCCCACGAGCGCGTCCTGATCGGCCTGAGGTTGCAATACCGCATTGGAGTGGATCTGGAATGGGTTCGACCTGTGCCCCGCTGGCAGCGCATCGCCCAGCGCTACTTTTCGGCTGCCGAGCAAGTCCGTTTGGCCAACTGTCCAGCTCCAGAGCGAGATGCCCTCTTCTTCCAAATGTGGACACAAAAAGAGGCACTCCTGAAGGGAACGGGCAGAGGTCTGGCCGGCTCTGCAGCTTTGGGCGAGGACTCCCGCTGGGTGACCTTACCGCTTCAGGTTGCCGGTGGCTACGTCGCTGCGGTAGCCCTTGAAATAAGGAAAGACGGAGAGGAAGCCCCAGCCGTGCGGCTCTACGAGGATGTGGATGGCTAGACAGGGCAGAAGGGAATCAAAACCTCTCCGCCTAGAGATGCTATCTTGAGTTTCCAGGCTACTCGCAGAGGAGTGAGAAGGGAGGAGTGAGAAGTGAGAAGGAGGAATCTCTTCTCTTTGCTCTTTTCTCTCTCCTCGTTGCTCTTTTCTCTTTGCTCTTTCCTCTCTCCTCGTTGTTGCAATGTTAAACAGGTTCTGTCATTTCCTGGTGCTGGGAATCTGGCTATCGGCCCTCATGATTGGGATCCCGCATCCGGTATGGGCGCGGGATCTCTCCAGACAAACGCCGCAGGAGAAGGTTATTGAGTTGGGTACTGCCGACAATCAGTTGGTGTTTGTGCCCAAGGAACTGTCTTTTCGCAACGGCAGCCTCTACCGTCTCCGCCTGAGCAACCCCAGCCAACTGAAGCACTATTTCAGCGCCAAGGATTTTGCCGATGCCGTCTGGACCCGCAAGCTGGACGTGGCCGGCGTGGAAATCAAGGGCCAGATCCGAGAATTGGAGCTGAAGCCAGGCGCTTCGGTGGAGTGGCAATTTATTCCTCTGAAATCTGGGGTCTATTCTCTGGTTTGCACCATCCCCGGCCATGCAGAAGCAGGTATGGTGGGGCAGATTACCATCGGCGATTGAGATCCTCTTCCTGGGCTACCCGGCCAAAAGGGGATAGAAAAGAGAAAGACGCTGCCAGGCCAATCCATGAAAAACCCGCTCACGCCCAAAGCCCTTCGCGCCACCGACGCGAACGCGGAACACTGGACTCGGCGACGCCAGGCAGCTTCCCCTCGAAAGAGCGGGCCCTCCCTTTCGGAGCGGATTGCCGGCTATGCCCTCGCGCTTCTCTCCCTCACTGCCGTCCACGGGATCCGCTACTACAACGAACCACAACTGACCGTCGGCAGCCGTTCTCCGCAGACGTTTCTTGCCCCTGCTGCGGCGGAGATTGAAGATGTGGAGGCTACCCAGGCCCGACAAGCTGAGGCGCGACGGCGGGTGGTTCAGGCCCTCAAAATCAACAGCACCGCCAACGACAGCATGCGGCAAAACCTGGAGGGTCTCCTGGCTGAGGTGGAAGCCATCCGACAAGAGGCAGGGCCTCTGCCCTATGTTTCTGTCCAGTTGCTGTCTCTGCCAACGCAGATCTACCTGCGCCAGCTTTCCCCGGAGGAGTGGGAACCCTTCCAGGCTCGCGTCCGACAAGAGGCCATCCGCGGAGCCACCCCATCTCCTTCAGAAGAGCCCTCTTCTGGGCGACCGGAGCAGCTGGAGCAGCGGGCCAAGCAGGAGCTTGTTGAGGTTTGGCAGCGGGCTTGGTTGGATGGATCGGCCACCCAGATGGCGGGGACGGATCCCTATACCCAGTTGATTGCCCAGGTGGAAGCGGCGCAGCAGCGCTATCGGGCAGCTTTGCCGGCTCTGGAGCAGCTCACCCCCCCTGTTCCGGCCACAGTTCTCAACTTGGCAGATGCGGATTGGCAGCATTTGCAAACCTTGAGCCGGCGGGTCTTGGAGCGTCTGCAGAAGATAGGGATCGTGGATGGCCTGCCCCGCGAAGTTCGCGCCGAAGGGATCCAAGCCCAACTGGACGATTTGATGTTTCCGGGCAATGCTGCCCAACGACAGGAGTTGCAAGGGCTGGTCTATCAGTGGCTGCAGCAGGTGCTCATTCCCAATGTGGAGGTGGATCCCCAGCGCACCGAGCAGCGCATTCGCGCCGAGCTGGAAAAAGTCGAGCCGGTTCTGATCTCGGTTGCCGAGAACCAGGTGATCGTGCGAGCAGATCAGCTCATCACTCCCGAAATTTTTCTCATCTTGGACCACTTTGGGCTCACCCAGCGCGGGATCAACATCTGGGGCTTGGTGGGAGTGGCCGGCGTGATGGGCCTGGGCCTGGCTGTCTTTGTGCCTCTGCAGCAACGCTTGCGGCCGGGATTGCGCCGCCGGGATCGAGTGTTGATCCTCATGGTTTCCCTGACCGCTCCCCTGTTGGCGGCCTTGTTCAAGCTGGAGTTCAGCTCCTTGCCGGCGGTGGGGCTGTTGCTGGGCAGTTTTTACGGGGCAGGGCTGGGCCTGGTGGTGGTGGTGGGCCAGGCGTTGTTTTTGCCCTTGGTCTCCTCTGCCAACCTGCTCACCGTCGTGCCCTTGTTGTCCGGCAGTGTGGTGGCCTCTGCCTTGGCCGGGCGTTCCCGCTCCCGAGAAGAGCTGGCCTTGTTGGGAGGAGGAGCGGCAGCGGTGCAGATGCTGGCCTACGGGGCGGTTAGCTTGGCCACCACCGGTGGCATCGACCTGTTGGCCATGGCTTTGGCAGGGGGAACCAGCTTGGGATGGAGCATTGTTGCCCTGGGAGCCAGCCCCTACCTGGAGCGCCTATTTGACTTAGCCACCCCCATTCGTCTGATCGAGTTGAGCAATCCCAATCGCACGCTGCTGCGGCGGCTGGCTGCAGAGGCCCCCGGCACCTTTCAGCACACTCTGTTTGTGGCCACTTTGGCAGAACGGGCTGCCCAAAAGCTGAACCTCAACGTGGAGCTGGTGCGCACCGGCACCCTTTACCACGACATCGGCAAGATGTTGCAGGCCCGCTACTTCATCGAGAACCAGATGGGCAGCCTCAACCCCCACACCCAACTGGACGATCCCTATCGCAGTGCTCAGATTATCAAGGCCCACGTCAGCGATGGCTTGCGCCTGGCCAAGCAATACAACCTGCCTACCGCCGTCCAGGCGTTTATCCCTGAGCACCAGGGGACGATCCTGATTGCCTATTTCTACCATCAAGCCCAGATGAAAGCCGGGGGTCAGCCCGTACCCGAAGAGCCGTTCCGCTACGATGGCCCGATCCCCCAGAGCAAGGAGACGGGGGTGGTGATGATGGCCGATGCCTGTGAAGCCGCCCTGCGCAGCATGACTCTGAGCGATGGCTTCGGCCCCGATGTGGTCGAGCGGGCAAAAGCTGTTGTCCGCAAAATTGCCCAGGCCCGTTGGCAAGATGGCCAGTTGGTTGATAGTGGGCTGACGCTGGAGGATTTGGAGGTGGTGGCAGACGCTTTCGTGGAGGTCTGGCGGGAATCCAACCACGAGCGCATCCCCTACCCCAGTTTCACCCCTGCCCCCTCGCTGCCTGAGACTGCCTCTGCTCAGGCCCAGATCCCGGTGTCGATGAGCCCCTCTACGGGATCCCCTTAGCCAAGTAACCTCTTCCCGAAGAAGCTGGGTAGGTAGAGAAAGGTCTAGCCCTGCGGCTCATCGATCAGTACGATAGGGGATCGTTCTGTGGACCCAGTATGAACCAAGGCAGTCCTAGGATTTGCAGCCCTAGGCGGAGGATTTTTGTTTTATTGTTTTTGGATGGCCTGCTGAATGTTTCATGGAGCTCCTACTTCCTCTGCCGATCCCAAAGCTTCTGCAGCTCCTTTTCAGATTCCACCTCTGTCTCAGTCCAGCCCTGTCCAACTGTCGCTGGTCATTCCCACCTACAACGAAGCCTCCAGTATCTGCAGCCTGATCCGGCAGTTGTGTGCCCACCTAGACACGATTCTGCCTGGAAGCTATGAGTTGATTGTGGTGGATGACAATAGCCCCGATTACACTGCCAAAGTGGCCCAAGGATTGCAAAAAGAATTCCCTCAACTGCAAGTCATTTGTCGCCACCACGAACGAGGCCTGGCCACTGCCGTGCTGCGGGGATGGCAAGCTGCCCGCGGCGAGGTGTTGGGGGTTATGGATGGGGATTTGCAGCATCCGCCGGAGATTGTCCTCAAATTGTGGCCGCTCATCCAGAAAGGGGCAGATTTGGTGGTGGGCAGCCGCTATGCACCATCGGGAGGGGTGAGCCACTGGAGCCTGGGCCGGCGCATTGTCTCCCGCGGGGCCCAATGGATTGGGCTGGTTCTGCTGCCGGGAGTTTTCAGCCGTGTTTCCGATCCGTTGAGCGGACTGTTTCTGGTCAGACGCCAAGCCATTGCCGGGATCCCGCTCAACCCCAAGGGTTACAAGCTGCTGATCGAGGTGCTGGCTCGGGGCCGGGTGAAAACCATTGCTGAAGTCGGCTACATCTTTCAGGAGCGCCAGAACGGCGAGAGCAAAATCCAACTGCAAACTTGTCTCCAATATCTCCACCACCTGATGGTGCTGCGCTTTTCGCTAGGGCAGGTGGGATCCTTTTTGCGCTTCAGCACGGTTGGCCTATCCGGCACCTTGGTGGACATGGCTTTGCTCTATGTTTTGCACGATCCCACCAACTTAGGATGGGATCTCATAACCAGTAAGCTGGTTGCTTCGGAGGTGGCCATTCTCAATAACTTCCTCTGGAACGACCTGTGGACTTTTCGCCATGTGACCCGCTTGCAGCCGGGGCTCTTGAATCGCCTGAAGCGGTTGGCGAAGTTTAACGTTATCTGCTTAATTGGCTTGGTTCTCAACACTTCACTGGTGACCTTGCTGAGCGAGCGCTTGGGCATTCATTATTTGTTGGCCAACTTAATTGCCATCGGTATTGTTGTATTCTGGAACTTCTACCTCAACTCCAAGCTGAGCTGGAGGAGTGCAGAGGTTAAGTCGGACTCTGTGGGTGGCCAGTCTTGAGTATGGCTTTTTCCAGGAAGAGCCAATCCGGAGGTATGGGCATTTCGCTCATTTCCTCACTGTCTGGGCCCCCTTTGGCATCCGCCTTTGCCCCTTGTTCCTGTAGCTGCGCTAAGTAGAGTTAGGGCGGATCCCCTCTAGGGCGATGATCTCCTGGATCACCGAGCGAACAACGGGAGCAGCCGTCGTCGAGCCGAAGGCATCTTCCCCCTGGGGCTCGTCGATCACCGCCAAGATCACGTAATTGGGGCGAATGGCCGGGAAATAGCCCACAAAACTGGTGATGCGCTTGCCGGGCAAATAGCCCCCCCGTGGCCCGGCTTTCTGGGCAGTGCCGGTTTTGCCAGCGATCTCATACCCCTCGATCTTGGCCGATTGCCCCGTGCCAAAGTCCACCACATCCCGCATTTGGATACGCACTGCCAGCGTGGCTTGCTCGGATAGTACCCGCACCGGCTGCGGCTGCGGGGATCCCCAAACCAAAGTATCCGTATCCTTCTCCACCAAGCCTCGCACCACATGGGGCTGCACTTTCAGTCCGCCGTTGGCAATGATGCAATGCATGGCAGCCAACTGTAGAGGAGTGAGGGCCAGCCCCTGGCCGAAAGCGACAGTGGCCCGCTCCACCGGCACCGTGACGAACTGTCGCAGCGGTTTCAAACGGCTGGCCGGCTCAAAGGGCAAATCCACGCCACTGCGCTCGTTTAATCCCAGCCGCAGCAGGGCGTTGTAGTACTGGCGGGGATCCAGCTTGCGCATCAGGTGTACCATGCCCACATTGCTGGATTGCCGCAGGATATCCGTGACGCTCATCCAGCCATGGGCCCCTCGCTGGTGGTAGTCGTAATTTTGAATGGGCCACTGACCGATGAGAATCCGACCCTCGTCATAGACCCGTTCATCTGCTGTAAAGGCTCCAGCATCCAACCCAATGGCAATGTTGATGGGCTTGAAGGTGGATCCCGGCTCATACAAATCCGTTACGGCCCAGTTGCGAAAAAGACCGGGGTCATACTCAAAGTAGCGGTTGGGGTCATAGGTGGGCTCGCTCACCAGAGCCAAAATCTCCCCCGTGTGGGGCTGCAAGATGATCACCGTACCCCGCAGCGCTCGAAACCGTTGCAGTTGGGCTTTCAGGGCAGCGCGGGCAGCTCTTTGCAGGCGCATATCTAGGGTAAGTTGCAGCACCGTCTCGCCAGATTGCAGCAGCCCTTCCGGCACCTCGGCAGCCAACAGTCGTCCGTAGCCATCGCGAGGAATAGTAACAGGTTGAACGGTACGCTCCAGCAGCTCTTGCCGGGAATATTCCACTCCCGCTTGGCCCTGATGATCCAGATCTACATAGCCTACCACCTCAGCGGCCATCTCTTTTTGGGGGTAAATGCGTTGCCGCTCGCTCACCAGCTCCAGGCCATCCAGATGCAGAGCCTGAATTTGATCCGCCACCTCCTGGGATACCCAGCGCTCCACCCGCACTGCCTGATTAACCGACAGCCGCTGCGTCAGTTGCTCCACCGGACGCCGCAACAGGGGAGCAAGAGCGGTGGCAATTTCCTCTGGAGTGCGTTTGCCAAAGAGGCGGGGATGGGCCCAGAGAGTATAGACGGGGCGATCTACGGCCAGCAATTCTGCCTGCTGCTTGGCAATAGAATGACGATCCACAATTGAGCGACGAGGAATGAAAGGTCTTAGCTGGGCTCGCTGCTGGGCTTCGGCTCGCTGCTGCAATAGGGGTGCCTGTTGATGTTGCAAATAAACCAGACGTGCTCCTGTTACCAGTAGGGCGATGATCAGAGCCAGTCCGGTCATGCCGGCGCGAAAGTCAAGCTGGCGGGCCGTCGGGATCCGATCCCCCAGGAGCCACCCCAGTGTTGTTCTCCACCGCCTGGGGCTTCGCAGTGAAGGGATCCAAGAACCTCTGCGTCGGCGCCGTTGAGCAAGTTGCCGGCCATTTTGCCTTGTCTCCAGAGATTTCGGCACAGGCTGCCCTACCCTAGCCCTAGGTCTGCCTTCCATTGCAATCCTCACATGAGCACCACCGCTAGTTTGGCGCTCATCCCACTGTTATGCCACCCCACAGCTTCTGGGAAAGACCTTGGGATCCCGAAAAGCAGCCAGGACATTTTAGAGGTATTGGAGATAACATAATACCTCAGAACATGAATTAGGTGCGGGCAAATCCTCAGACTTTTCGCACTTGGATCCACAGTTTTAAATCACATTCAAAAGAAACTGGGAAGACATTAAAAACCTAACTCACTTGCGTACATTCAACAGCTCAAACCTTTAACTTGCTTGATTTAATTTAAAACCTCTTCCCGGCGCCTCGTGCAGTCAGCCACTCAATTTCCGCTCCTGGTTGGAGAGAGGGGAAGTTGAATACAGCACAGCGAAAACCGGAGGACTTACTGCTTTTCATAATTTTTTAAACGCTTCGTATTCTCGGAAACAGACGACCAACAGACTAGCAAGTTATAATCTGAGCAAATCCGGCTTTCTTGGAGTTAAGTCTATGAAATGCGTGAAGGAAAGCCCCAGCAAGCGCGTATACCAAGAGAAAGTTTCGTGTTTGGGCCCTTTTCTTACCTTCATGTACCTCTCGTTCTTGGCTTTATTGTGGTTTTCCCTAGGCGATCGCCACTTCACCTGCTTTCGAGTTGCCCAGTCTGCGGTTAACTGCGAAGTGTTTTTCCAGCCGTTGCTGCCTTTGCCAAGTGAGACTACACTCTACGAGAATGTGAGAGAGGCTGGAACCAAAACCGAAATCGAGACAGATGAAGATGGAGACAGAACAACCTACTACTATGTCACGCTGAAAACTCCTGCAGGAGAAAGGGAAGCCTGGTCGGCTTCCAGTGAGAGTGAGGCTCAGGAACTGGCAAGGCGCATTCAGTCTTTTGTGAACGGCACAGAGAGTCAGCTCTTGGTAGATAGCGATAAGTTCGACTTAGGAGATTTAGTGATTGTGATCTTGTTTTCCCTCATCTCATTGCCATTTCTTTTGATAGGGGTTTCTATGCTGATATCGGCTTTGTGGCGCCGCCGCGTGACTTTGGACAGCTCCCTGTACCAAATCCAGGAGGAGTACCTCACTCCTTTTGGATCGCGAGGGCAGAAAACTTATTCCTTCCGAGATGTGCAGCAGGTCACGGTTCAGGCCAGGACAGATTCTGATGGCGATACTAGCTTTTCGGTAGAGGTGACATTGCAATCCCAGGAGCCTTTGCTATCCATCTTCAGTAGCAGTGAACGGGAGGCGCGGGCAGAGGCCGAGAAGCTGGGTCAATTTTTGGGGTGTCCGGTCATTTTGCTGGAGACAAAAAAAATCGGATTGCTCAGATTGCTAAAGGGACGTAGACCCGGAGGGTGTTAAAGGTAAGTTAGATCTGTCGATTTGCCAAAAGGGATCCCCTTGGTGCCCAGGGCCGTTTTGCTCATTCTAGGGCTGAGCTTGCTGCTGCGCTGGCTGGTGGCTGCCCTTTTGCCGCCGGGCTTTGACGAAGCCTACTACTACCTCTACACCCGCCATCTGGATTGGAGCTATTTTGACCATCCGCCGCTGGTGGCCTGGACAACGGGCTTGGGGCCTGCCTTGACCGGCCAGGTGTCGGCTTTTTCTATTCGACTGGGATCCCTGCTGCTCTATTCTGGCTCTTCCCTACTCCTTTACTACACCGGAGCGCGCCTTTTCTCTGATCGGGCAGGACTGATCAGCTTGGCGGCTATCAGCATCGCGCCGATCCTTTGGATTGGGTTTGGGGTGCTGACCTTGCCGGATAGCCCGCTGATCTTTTTTACGGCAGCAACCTTGTGGGTGGCCGCTCAGGAGTTTTTTCCGGCTCCTTTGGGGCAGGGGAAATTGGCTGTCTATGGGGCGGCTCGCTATCGGCCAGGGCCTAGGCTAGCGCTCATAGGTCTCTTGGTGGGGCTGGCCTGTCTGGGGAAATACCACGGCTTGGCTTTGGGGTTCGGCCTGGTACTCTTTTGTCTGCTCAGCCCGGTTCATCGCTGTGCCTTGAGGTCGGGCTGGACGGTGCTGGCGGTGCTGGGTTTTGTGCTGGCCTTTAGCCCGGTGCTGCTCTGGAACGCTCAGCAGGATTGGGTCTCCTTTCGCTTCCAGGGGGGGCGGGCGGTGCCGGAGGCGGGGTATCAACTGCCAGCGCTGGGGCTGACAATCCTTGCTGGGATCCTCTATCTGTTTCCCAGCCTGGGGATCCCTTTGTGGTGGGCGAGTTTGGCAGGGACGGGTCGGGTGGCGCTGCAAATTCTCCGCGGGATACGGCTGACGGATGAAGAGTTAAAGCACCTTTTGATCCTGGCCTGTGGGTTGCCGCTGGTGTTGGCCTTTACCTCGATGGGAGGCTACCGGCCCATTCTGCCCACCTGGCCCATGCCGGGGTTTTGGGTGCTGACGTTGCTGCTGGGATCCTTCTGGGAACGGTGGCCGGGAGCGAAGCGAACCTTGGTGGGGACGGCAGTGATGGTGAGTTTGGTGGTGGGGGTGGGGCTGGCCCATGTGCGCTATGGTCTGCTGCAGCAGCCGGGAGGGATGGGTCTGTGGCCGGTGGAGAGGGATCCCTCTACTCAGCTCATTGAAATTGAGCAGTTGCGGCAGCGGTTTCGGACAGATCCCCACCTGGCCCAAGCCCTTGAGGAGGCAGAGTTCGTTTTTACCAATGCCTATTTTTTGGGCGGTCAGATCGCCATGGCCCTGGCTCCGCTGACGGACAAGCCTCTGACCTGCCTGGATGCGGATTTGCGGGGCTTTGCCTTTTGGTCGCAGCCGCAGGATTGGCTGGGGCAGGATGGGCTGCTCATCACTTCCAAGCTGTTCCAGCCGAGGGCAGGGATCCCAGCCACCTATGGCGACTACTTTGCCCAAATCGAGCCTGTGGCCGAGGTTCCCCTGGTGCGGGCAGGGGCGGTGGCGCAAACCTTTCAGGTGTACCTGGCTCGACAGATGCGCAAGCCCTATCCCCGCCCTTATTCCCGCCTGCAATAACAGCAGAGGACATCCTGGGCAAAGCTAGAGGGGGCGATGTCTGTCGAACCAGCGCATCAGCATTGCAGCCAAGCGTTCGGGGTTGTGGCGCACCAAGCCGGTCTCTGGATCCTCTTGCATGACGTTAGCCAAAACGGCACGGCAGCCCAGGTAAGCCAGTTTGTCGGGATCCAGCACCACAAACTCAGAACCGCTGCGGCGGTAATGCTCCAAAGCACGTGGGGAGGGTGGCTCCCGCTGCACCAGCACGCCGTCAAATAGGCGCACTCCTGCCACCCGATCCAAAGCCATGACGTGATCCCCAACGGTATAGCCGTCGGTTTCCCCCGGCTCGGTCATGATGTTGCAGACGTAGATGTGGGGGGCCATATTTTTGGCCAGAGCTTCCACAATTTCCGGTACCAACAGGTTAGGGATGATGCTGGTGTAGAGGCTACCCGGCCCCAGCACCACAAACTCTGCCGCCTCAATAGCCTCGATGACCTCTGGCAAGGCCGGAGGGCTAGGAGGGTCGCAGCCGATTCGGCAAATGCGTCCTCCGGCTTTGGCAATGTTGGACTCTCCCACCACGCGGCGGCCATCGCTCAGCTCCGCCCAAAGGGTGACATCCGCCAGGGTGGCCGGCAGCACCCGCCCCTGAATGGCCAAGACTTGTGAGGTGGCAGTGATGGCCCGAATCAAGTCGCCGCCGGTTACCGCGGTGAGGGCAGTGATGAACAGGTTGCCGAAGCTGTGGCCGCTTAGCCCTTCCCCCGACTGGAAGCGATATTGAAACAGCTCGGTGAGCAGCTTTTCCTCGTTGGCCAGAGCAGTGAGGCAGTTGCGGATATCGCCGGGGGGCAAAACGCCGATCTCCCGCCGCAGACGCCCTGAGGATCCCCCGTCATCGGCCACCGTGACAATGGCCGTGATGTTGGAGCTGTAGCGCTTCAGACCCCGCAGCAGATTGGAGAGGCCGGTACCGCCCCCCAGCACCACAATGCGGGGACCACGGCTGAGACGCCGCCGCGACAAGAGCTTATCCACCAGCGCCTCATCTCCCTCGGGGATCAGCACATCCTCAATGGAGCGCATGGCGCTGCGAAACCCCAGCACCACCATCACCAGCCCGATCCCAGTCACCAGGGGGCCACTGATGTTGTTCGGGATCCAAGTGGTGATCAGGCGCAGGGTGATGTCGATCAGCCGCTTCAGGCGAAAGATGGGGGTCAACTCCGTCCAGATGGCAATGCCCAGCACCATCAGCAGCACGCCCCCAACCGCCAGGCTCAGCCAGCGTTTAACGGCTAAACCGGGAAAGAGCCATTTCCAGCCACTTCCCGGCCAAGCAGCCTTGCGGCGGCGAATGCCCCAAGCGGCGGACTTGTTGCTGGGCACAGGCTTAGGCATGGGAAGGTGCAGGAACGCCGGCCAAAGGGATCCTAACCTGTTGCTGGGCAACGCCGGCTTCGCCGGGCGCCGGGCCAAAGCGGGCTTCCAGCTCCCGCTGAGAGTCGAGCAGATGGCGATGCTGAACCTGAACATTCAGGTCGGGAAGAACGTGGTTGCCGGCAGGGACAGTCCAAGGCTGCAAATCCTGGGCCAGGCGCTCCACCAGGGCCACCGAGCGGTGCTGACCGCCGGTACAGCCGATGGCCAAAGTCAGGTGGGGGCGACGTTCTGCGCGGTAGTGGGGCCAAAATGCTTTGACCAAGGACAAGATGTGCTGATAGGTGGACTGTGTAATGGGATCCGCAAACAAGAACTCCTGCAGCAGGGGATCCTGCCCAGTGAGGCGACGCAGATGGGGCTGAAAGAAGGGGTTGGGCAAAAAGCGCACATCGAACAGCAAGTTGGCATCGGGGGGAACGCCGTATTTGAAACCGAAGCTGACCAGCCTTAGGTTGAGGGGCTGGGGGATCCCTTGCACCAAAGCTTGCAATTGCTGCCGCAGTTGCTGGGCATTGAGGTCGGAGGTATCCAACCAGTGGGTGCAGCGTTCCCGCACCGGGGCCAGAGCCAGCCGCTCTTGCTCAATGGCCTCCAACAAACCGGCAGCTTCCCCGTAGGGATGGGGACGGCGGTGGGCGCTGAGACGGTTGAGCAACACTGGGGAGCGGGCCTCCAAGAATAGGAAAGGGATCCCTTGCGATTGCACCCAAGCAGCCAGGGTGGGAACTTGATCCCGGTACTCCTGGGCGTGGAGATTCAAGCTGATGGCCAAAGCAGCGTGATAGGTCCGCATCGCCTCAACCAAGGGGATCACCTGGGCAGGCGGGATCCCTTCTAGGCCGGTGTACCCCAGTTGTTCCAACTGCTGGATGGCCAAAGTTTTCCCGGATCCCGTCAGGCCGGCAATGACCAAAACGGGGGTCGCGACTGACATGGGTTTATCCTGCATGGAGCTTATTCTAGGGCGAGAGGCGGCCAAAACAAGCGCCGGAAGAATGGGGGGCTCAGCCACGCG
Source organism: Synechococcus sp. W55.2 (assembly GCF_047461635.1). NCBI lineage: Bacteria > Bacillati > Cyanobacteriota > Cyanophyceae > Synechococcales > Synechococcaceae > Synechococcus > Synechococcus sp. W55.2. Next base: position 16,976 of record NZ_JANSHM010000035.1, read on the forward strand.
GGGCGCCTAGAAACCATCATCTCAGGCCGGCGAGGCTTTTGTAGCTTTTTTATCCGTTTTCTCGGCCGGTGCAGCCGATCCCAGAAGAGGAGCGCTGGGGCAGAGATCCGCCAAAAAACATTGCTGGCACAGAGGCCTGCGGGCAGTGCAGATGGCCCGCCCGTGGTCGATCAGACGGATAGACCAGTTCTCCCAATCCGCCTGCGGCAACAACTGCATCAGATCCTTTTCGATGCGCACGGGATCCTCATGCTCGGTAAGGCCGAGGCGGCGGCTGAGGCGCTTGACATGGGTATCGACGGTAACCCCGGCATTGATACCAAAAGCATGGGCCAGCACCACATTGGCCGTCTTACGGGCCACACCGGGTAGGGTGAGCAGCTCCGGCATGGTGCGGGGCACTTGGCCACCGAAATGGCTTAAGATCCTGCGGCAGGCTTCCTGAATGTGTTTGGCCTTGTTGCGATAGAAGCCGGTGGAATGGATGAGAGCCTCGATCTCCTCTCGCGGCGCTGTCGCCAGGGCCTGGGCATCCGGGAAGCGACGAAACAGTTCCGGCGTCACCTGATTCACCCGCTCATCCGTACACTGAGCGGAGAGGATGGTTGCCACCAAAAGTTGCAGCGGCGTCCGGTAGTGGAGGGCACAGGTGGAGTTGGGGTAGTGGCGCTTCAGCCGGAGCAGGATCTCCAAAGCTCGCTGGCGCAGGGCCCGTTTGCTGGCCATCTTCCCCTAGCCTGACCCGGTCACAATGGCGAGGGTGTCTTTGAAGATCAGCACCACCCCCAATCCCAGTAACAACACCAAGCCCGTCTGCATCACCCGCTCCTCCAGATGCTTGGGCAGCCGTTTGCCGCGGATCGCCTCCAGGATCAAAAAGGCAATGTGTCCCCCGTCCAAGGCGGGCAAGGGCAACAGGTTGAGAAAGGCCAGATTAATGCTGATCAAAGCGGTGAAATTAAACAGGCTGGCGGCGTCATCGCGGGCCAGATCCGCCCCAATCTTGACGATCCCCACCGGGCCGGAGACCTGAGCAGCCGTGCTTTGGAAATTCTGAACCAACTGCTGCAGGCCGTTCAGATTGAGCATCACCACCCGCTGGTAGGCATTTCCCGCCTCCGTGAGGATCTCGGCCACGCTCTGGGCGGGGCGCAAGGTCACCTCTTGATTGGGGGCCAAGGTCACCCCAATGGCCACCGTCTCTCCCCGCACCTCTGGGATCACCGTCAACTGCAGGGGATCCCCTTCCCCACGCTGCACCTCCAGGGGAATGGGCCGGTTCTCGCTGCTGCGGATCAGCACCTGAAAATCGTTCAGAGCTGCCAAGGCCGCCGTCTCGTCGGCAATCCCCCTGTAATCGCGATCGGCTGCCTGCAACACAACATCCCCTGCCTTCAGGCCGGCCCGCTCCGCCGGGCTATCGGGCATCACCTGAGGGATGAGAATGCCGGGATGGATGCGCGTTACCGAGGGGATCCCCACCGAGGCGAACATCAACACCAGCACCAGATAGGCGAAGAGCAGGTTGGCCATCACCCCCGCACTCATCACCACCAGGCGATCCAACACGGGGCGGTTTTTCAGCAGATCCGGGTCGTCGGGCGGGTAGGGGGAATGTTCATCCTCGTCAGGAAAGCCCACGTAGCCCCCCAGCGGCAGGGCGCGAATGGCATACTCTGTCTCCCTGCCCTGGTATCGCCACAGCACCGGCCCAAACCCCAGCGAGAAGCGGTTGACATGGATCCCTTGGAGTTTGGCTGCCGCAAAGTGCCCTGCCTCATGCACCAGGATCAGCAGGGCGAGAATGGCGATGGAGAGGAGAACAGACATGCGCTAGCTCTGAAGAAGGCACAGAAGAAAGAAGTGGGGAGCAGAGAGCCACCCGAGGCTATTTATCAAGGCACATAATCCAACACATGATAAAGAACCCTAAAGGAATCTCACAAAAACCTACAGGGCCTCTCAGAATACCTGCTCCACTTCTAAAATGTCGGGGATGCTTTCCCGCAACTTGCGCTCAATGCCCATCTTTAGAGTCATGGTCGAGCTGGGGCAGGCTCCACAGGCCCCCTGCAAGCGCAGCTTGACCACCGGGCCATCGATTTCCACCAGTTCCACATTGCCCCCATCGGCCATCAAGTAAGGACGCAGCTCGTCCAGGACTTTCTCGACGTTTTCGGTATTGAGTTCCAGTGCCTGTGCCATGGTTGCTTTCAGCCTCGTTGAGATTTGGATTGTAGCGGTTTCTCCACAGATCCCTCAAGCTGGCAAGGGATCGCTATGATTTCAGCATAGTCTGAATCCTTCTGGGGGAGGGCTGGCTTGGTTGTCCGGATCCCTCCAACGCCAGACGACTAGAATAGGAAGCAGATTTGCCTATTCCCAGCAGCATCACCCACTCAGCAGGGCCGTCTTTTTCCTTATGCTAGACGCTTTACTGATCGCGATCTTCATGTTGGCGGGAGCTGGCCTCGGGTTTTATGGCCTGGATCTGCTCCCTCCTGCCGCCATTCAGGGGGCCAATGTGGAAGGAGCCCGTGTCGTCACCAGCGGCTTTGGCCTGCTGGCAGGGCTGGCTTTGGGATCCCTGGTGCGCTGGAGCTACCGTCGCTTTGAGGCCAATGTGCGCTCCTTGCCGCCGGACGTGTTGATCAGCCGCTCGGTGGGGTTGGTGATCGGCTTGGTGATTGCCAATCTGGCCATGGCTCCTGTCTACTTGCTGCCCCTGCCCCCCCAACTCAATAGGTTCCTCGAGCCGCTGGCTTCGGTCTTTTTCAGCTTGGCCTTTGCTTACCTGGGGGTCAGCCTGGCCGATACCCACGGCCCCTCGCTGCTGCGGCTGTTTAACCCCAACTATGCTTTGCAGGCAGCCCTCTGGGCGGAGGGCAATGTGGTGGCTGCCACGGCCAAGGTTTTGGACACCAGCTCCATCATCGATGGCCGAGTGGCTCAGTTAATCGAGACAGGTTTTTTGGAAGGAACCCTGGTGGTTCCTCGCTTTGTGCTGACGGAATTGCAGACCATTGCCGACAAAGCCGATGCCCAAAAACGAGAGCGGGGCCGCAAAGGCTTGGATACCCTGCAGTCTTTGCGAGAGGCCTACCCCGATCGTTTCGTTATTCACGAAGCCAACTATCCGGATCTGAGCACTGTGGACGAAAAGCTGGTGCGCCTCACCCAAACCGTGGGGGGAACGCTGCTTACCACCGATTACAACCTGAAGAAGGTGGCGGCTCTGCAGGGGGTCAAGGTGCTGAATGTGAATGAGTTGGCCGAGGCGCTGCGGCCTCTCTACGTTGCCGGCGATAGCTTTGATATCAAGATCACCCGCGAAGGAAAAGAGCCAGGTCAAGGGGTAGGCTACTTGGAAGACGGCACCATGGTGGTGGTGGAAGAAGGGCAGCGCTCTGTGGGCAAAACCCGCTCTGTGGTTGTGACCAGCGCCATTCAAACCTCAGCAGGCCGCATGATCTTCGCCCGCCTCAACAAGGACTCTGCCCCACTAACCCGCCCGGCCTCTGATCCGGCCAGCCCGGCTTCCTCTGGAAAAACCTGAGTTTTGGCCTACGTTCCCCTAGCGCAATGGTGGTCTCCTCCCCCATGGATGTGCTCCGACCCACTCCGATGTTCTACACGCAGGATCGCCAGAGGCGCTTCTGGAGTTTTTACTGGGAAGATGCCGAGAAATATGGCATCCACCCTCAGCACATCGTGAGCGGACAGCAAATCTGGGAGGTGGCCAGCGCTGGAGAGTACGAAGCCAAGCTCAACCAGGTCTTTGCAAGCGGGGATCCCCTCTCCTACGAATGCCAGGTGCTCTCGCCCCGCTACAAGTTGCATCTCCATCTTTCTCTCAACCCTGTACGGGACATGGAAGGGGAGGTGGTGGCGGTTGCGGCAGTGGGCAAGTTGCTGGGGGCTACGCCTTTTGCGTTGGCCGGAGGAACCAGCAGCCCCAACAGCCAGCCCCATGCTCTCCCGGCCGATCCGGTACAGGGGATCACGACGCAGTTGGTGCGCAACATCCGGCATTCCCTGGATATCCGGCAACTGTGCCAGCAGACCGTGGAGCAGTTGGGGCAACTGTTTGAGGTAGATCGCTGCCTGATGGCCCTCTACGAGGTGGGGCAAGACTCCCTCACGGTCAATGCCGAGTACCGCCGCCATCCTGGGGATCCCTCCCTGCTCCACCAGACCCTGAAGCTGGCAGATTACCCCCATTTGTTGCAGGCCCTCAGACAGGAAGAACCGGTGGAGGCGGGGCGACATCTGGCCATTGCCATGTCTTACCAGGGCTACGCCAACAGCCTGCTCTGGCTGGAAATGCTGGATCCGAACAGGGTTCCTGTTTGGCAGCCAAGCCACATTCAGGTACTCCAGAGCATTGCCACCTACCTGGGCGCAGCCATTGCCCACGCCATTTTGCTGGATCAAAGTCGCCAACTGGCAACCCGCTTGCAGTTAGCCAACCAGACGCTGCGTCAGAAAAATAAGGAGCTGGAGCAGGCCCGTGCCCAAGCAGAATCGGCCAACCAACTGAAAAGCCAATTCTTGGCTAACACCTCCCACGAGCTGCGCACCCCTCTCAACGGGATCATCGGCTTTATCAAGCTGGTGCTGGACGGGATGGCCGAAAACCGCGAAGAGGAGCTGGACTTCTTGCAGGAGGCCTATCGCTCTGCCCTGCACCTGCTGGCCCTAATCAACGATGTGCTGGATATCGCCAAGATCGAGGCGGGCAAAATGCAGTTGGAGTTCCAGCCCTGCGACCTGCGAGCCTTGTTTAAGGATGTGGAGGCCAAGACCAGCTTGCAGGCCAGCCAGAAGGGCTTACAACTGAGCTTTCACTTGCCCAACACCTCGGATCAGATTTTGCTCTTGGGCGATTACCAACGCCTGTTGCAGGTGATGCTCAATTTGGTGGGGAATGCCATCAAGTTTACCCCCAAAGGCTCAGTAACCGTGCGGGCGGATATCCTGCCCGGCAATCCGGGGTTGGCCCGCATCCGCGTCATCGACACCGGGATCGGCGTGTCGCTGGAAAAGCAGCAAAAACTGTTTCAGGCTTTCACGCAGGTGGATGGTTCCACCACCCGCCAATATGGGGGGACGGGCTTGGGCCTGGCCATCAGCCAACGCCTGGTGGAGGCGATGGGAGGGGAGATCAATTTCTACAGCTTGGGCGAAGGGCTGGGATCCACCGTCACCTTTACGGTGCCCCTCTACCGCAAGCCGCTCCTGAGCGGGGATCCGAACCCAGAGGCGCTCCCTGCTCAACCCGCCCGAGATAGACCTGAGGATGCGGATCCCAACTTGATTTCTGTTCCCAACTCAGCCAAGCGATGACCCACCCGGCAATTGCTCCTTCAACCGCTCTGGGTACCTCTCGGTTGCGGCGCAGCACTGCGCGAACATTCCCCCATGCCCTATCCTCGTAAACGGTTTGGTCAGCATTGGCTCAAGGATCCCGCTGTTCACGAGGCGATTGTGCGGGCTGCCCAGTTGAATGATCTGGAGAGAGGGGCGGATCCCACTTGGGTGCTGGAGATCGGCCCCGGCACCGGCCAACTGACGCGGCGATTGCTGGCCCAGGGCGCCCAGGTGGTGGCGGTGGAGATCGACCGGGATCTATGCCGGCTGTTGCGAAAGCGCTTCGCCGACCAGCCCCGCTTCCACCTGGTGGAAGGGGATTTTCTTCGCCTGCCGTTGCCCCCTCAGCCTCGCCTGCTGGTGGCCAATATCCCCTACAACCTGACCGGCCCCATTTTGGAAAAGGTGCTCGGATCCCCGGCCCAGCCGGTTCGGCAGTTCGAGCGCATTGTCCTTCTGGTGCAAAAAGAGCTGGCCGAGCGCTTGCAGGCCGGCCCCGGCAGCAAAGCCTATGGTGCTCTGAGCCTGCGGACGCAGTATTTGGCCGATTGCGAGCTGATCTGCAGGGTGCCCCCCACCGCTTTCAAGCCCGCCCCCAAGGTGGAATCTGCTGTGATTCGCCTCACCCCCCGCCCCGCCCCCACCCCCGTCCGGGATCCCTGCTGGTTTAACCACCTCCTTCGACAGGGGTTCTCCACCCGCCGCAAGAAGCTCGTCAATGCCCTGGGAAGCTTGGTGGAGCGAGAAGCGGTTGCAGCAGCTTTGGCTCAGCTCCGCCTCAACCCCGATGCCCGCGCCGAAGAGCTGGCCCTGCCCCACTGGCTGGCCTTGAGCGACCTGCTGCTGGAGAAAGCGCCCAAAAGGGCTGTTGTTCCTCAAGAGGAGCAGGAACCAGGGTAGGGTAAGAGAGGGAAGCTCAGTTGGACGAACCCAAACATCCTCTGGGGTTTTTGAAGTCCCTTCCCGATCTTGTTCTGGATCCCTTTCGTCAATGCAGGTGCATCCATGCAGGGCAACCAAGGCAAGCAAATCCTCTTGACCGGTGGCACAGGCGGGCTGGGTTTGGGGGTGGTTCCCGTGGTGCTGGCCAGCGGAGCAGAGCTGACCTTGACCTATCGCCAAGAGAAAGATCTTGCCATTTTGCGGGAGCGCCTGCCGGCCAATGCTCTGGATCGGGTTCGCTTTGTGCAGGTGGATTTAACAGATGAGGCGGCGGTTGCCCGCGTCATTGCCGACCTACCCCGCGTGGATGGGCTGATCCACCTGGTGGGGGGCTTTGCCATGGGCCCCACCCACGAGTACAGCTTGGCGGACTGGTATCGCGACTTCGACCTCAACCTCACCACCACATTCCTGACCTGCAAGCACAGCCTGCGCAGAATGTGGCAACAGGGCTATGGGAGGATTGTAACGGTGGGATCCCGAGGAGCGGTGGAGCCGGGCCCGCAATTGGCCGCCTACTGCGCTTCCAAAGCAGGGGTGGTGGCCCTGACCCGTACCATTGCCGCCGAAACCAAAGGCACAGACATCACAGCCAACGTCATCCTGCCCAGCCTCATCGACACGCCGGCCAACCGAGCTGCCATGGGATCCGAGCAAGCCGAGCTGTGGGTAAAGCCAGAGTCCATCGGGCAGGTGATTGCCTTTTTGGTCTCAGAAGCAGCGCGGGATCTGCGGGGGGTGGTGCTCCCGGTGTATGGCAACATCTAGGCAACTGGTTGACCGGGCCACAAGCCGCCATTCATGATACAGAATATGCACTTATCTCTATCCAGTTTTTTTCCATGCTGAAGCGGTTATTCTTGGGTGGCTTGCGCCGGCAAATCGGCCGCATTGAGGTGGCAGGGGCTATTGATGGCAAAACTCGCGAGCGGGTTCTCAAGGCCCTGAAAGAGGCGGAAGAAAACCATATCCCTGCCGTGGTGCTGCGCATCGATAGTCCAGGTGGGACGGTGGCCGACTCCCAAGAAATCTACAATGCCCTCTTGCGTTTGCGAGAGAAAAAGGGCACCCGTATTGTCGCCAGCTTTGGCAACATTGCTGCCTCTGGGGGGGTTTATATTGCCATGGGAGCCGAAAAAATTGTTGCCAACCCAGGAACAATCACCGGTAGCATTGGTGTGATCATTCGAGGCAACAATATCGAACGCCTCCTGGATAAGGTGGGGATTTCATTTAAGGTAATTAAGTCTGGCCCCTACAAAGATATTCTCTCGTTTGATCGCGAGCTAACCCCGGAAGAGCGAAACATCCTGCAAGAATTGATCGACATTACCTACGGCCAGTTTGTGCAGACGGTTGCCGCTGCCCGCAAGTTAAGTTTGAATGTGGTCAAAACTTTTGCCGATGGCCGCATTTTCAGCGGAGAGCAGGCCCTCCACTTGGGTGTGGTGGATCGCTTGGGCACAGAAGAAGATGCCCGCCTTTGGGCGGCAGAGCTGGCGGGTTTGCCGACGGATGCGAAGTTCTACGACCTACTCCCGCGGCGCAGAGGTTGGTCTCGATTTCTGCCGGCAGCAGAAGCCTTGGCCCGTCTGCAGTTTGAAGTGAGCACCTCGGGCTTGCCCCTGTGGCTTTACACAGGTTCTTGAGGCAGTTCGCGAACAGCTATTCCGGGAAGTTTAGCGTTCTGTACCGCACAGCCCCCACCCCCGGCCCCTCTTCCAGAGGGAGAGGGAGTTTAACTAAAGTAGCCCAACTCCAATTGCCGGGCCAGATCCAGCAGCCGGTGGGCCAGGGTTGGCTTGGTTGCCAATGGGATCCGCTCTGGACTTCCCTGCTGGGGGATCCAATAGCCTTGGTTGTGGCTGCTGCCAAAGCCGCTATCCGGTTGGTCGATGGGGTTGGCCACAATAGCATCCAGGCCCTTCTGGCGGAGCTTCTCTCTGGCCGGTGGCAAGGGATCCCCACTTTGGGCGGCAAAGCCGATGAGGCGTTGGCCAGGGCGTTTGTGGCGGGCCAGAGCTGCCAGCAGGTCAGGGATCGGCTCCAACGGCAACATCTGGGGTAGATCGGCTTTGGGCAGCTTCCCCGCGTAAACCTGAGAGGGGCGCACATCCCCCACAGCAGCAGCCATCCACAAGAGATCCGCCTGGGGAAATTCCGCCTGCAAAGCCGCCTCCAGTTGGGCTGCCGTCTCCACCGGAATGGCCCGAATGGCGAAGGGCGCTGGATCAAAGGGGATCCCCAACGGCCCATGGACCAGCGTCACTGTCGCCCCCCGGCAGGCTGCCGCCACCGCCAATGCCACGCCCATCCGACCACTGGCCGGGTTGCCGATAAAACGCACCGCGTCGATGGGCTCCCGTGTACCCCCCGCCGTCACCAACACCCGCTTGCCTTGCCAATCTTTTTTCCCCGCTGTCCAGAGCAAAGCCCGCACATACTCCTGCAGGGCCTCCGGCTCCAACATGCGCCCTTCCCCCACCGCATCACAGGCCAAGCGGCCACTGGCCGTCGGTAAGGCCCAAAAACGGGGATCCTGGTGTAGCCGCTGCCAATTCTCGGCCACCTTCTCCGCCTTCCACATCTGCGTATTCATAGCCGGTGCCACCGCCACCGGACACCGGGAAGCCAAAACCACATTGGTGAGCAAATTATCCGCCAGCCCATGAGCCAACTTGCCCAAGGTGTTGGCCGACAAGGGTGCAATGAGGAGAGCCTCCGCCCATTCCCCCAACTCGATGTGCAGCGGTCGTCCTCGTGTTGCTTGCCAAAAGGCGGCATCCGTAAAAGCCGGCTGGCGGGACAAGGTGGCAAAAGTCAAAGGAGAAATAAAATGTTCCGCAGCTTTTGTCAAAACCACCTTGAGCTCTGCTCCCTGCTGCACCAGAGCAGACACCAAAGCTGCCGTTTTGTAAGCAGCAATCCCCCCGCTCACCCCAATGAGGAGACGCCGCCCCGACCAAAAGGGATCCATATTGAGTGACACGCAAACAGCCTTGTTTCCAGTTTCCCTGCTTTTGCTCAATTCCGGCGGCAAAGCGGGGATCCCTCGCCCAAAGATACTTTGACTTGGACGGATGACCCTGTCGAGAATAGGGCCTGAGAGCCTATCATTCCCCATTTCAGCCAAAGTCTCCCCCATAGGTTCTGGCCTTCAGAGGGAATTCCCCACTGCTGTTTTGCGCAACCAGCCCTCAGATCCCATTGCAGTCGCGCACTCATTCCCTCTAATTAAGAAGAGTTGGATCAAACTCTATTGCAATCGCTGTTTGTTTCTGGCTACACTAACAGTTGTCCCTAAAACCATCTCGATATGGCTACAACCAGTAAACCAAAACCACTCACTGGCCAAGAGCTCCTCGACAAGGTAACTTCAATGGGAAATGCGGATCGCAAGGAAAAAGCTCGCGCCTGTGGTTATGTCACCTACACCAAGAATGGTCAGGAGCGAGTGAATCTGATGCAGTTTAACAACGCCCTGTTGAAGGCCGTTGGCGTGGATCTCGGCGCTAGTGACGAAAATGGATCCCGTGGCCGCGCTCCTACCTTCCGGGTTTCGGTTCATAAGAATGGCAACCTCCTGATTGGAGCTGCCTACACCAAGAAGATGGGCCTCAAGCCCGGAGATGAGTTCGAGATCAAGCTGGGCCACCATAACATCAAGCTGGAGCGGGTCAACTGATTTGCTGTCTCCCTGGATGCTTTTCCCTGCTGGTGAGTTCATCTCAGCTTGGGTAAAGCCTTTGGTATTCCTTTCGGCCTCTAGGGGCTTGGGAGCAGCGACTTCTTCCTTTCGCTCCGGTGTTTATTGTTTCTCTACTTTTCAAGCAAGGGATCCTCATGATCCGCTGGGGATCCCTGGCAGTTTGTACCTCATCAATGGCTGAAGTGTGGGTAAGTTCGCTATTCTGACAACAGTTAAATTGGGTCTGCGGCAATGAACACTCCGACCGTACAAAATGTCTTTCGCCATTGGCGGCGGTGGCGAACTTGGGCGGGGCTGTTGTTGTTGGCAGCAGCGTTCTTTGTCATCGAGTCTCATCCGCGGGTTTGGTCTCAGTCGAGCGCCTCTTCACCAAAAAAACTGGGTCTGAAGCCCCGCCCTTTAGGGCGGCTTTGTGCTATGCTGTCTGCAGCGGCAGGGTAGTCAACCGCTCTAAAAACCCAACAGTCTCACGACTGGATACAGCCTCAACAGGCTTTGTAGTTGTTGTTTGCAACGGTACCTAAGGGCATTAGGGAACCGTCCCGCATTCGCGTCAGCGGCGCGGAGCGCTTGGGGGAACGCCTGGGGAGATGAGCACCGCTGTCGTGGAGGGGAGACCTGACACGCTAAGTGCTGTCGCAGAACCAGGAATCAGAATCCTTGCCCTTCAGGGCGGGGAGTATGTCAAGAGGCCACGATGGCCTATGTCAGGCCAGGGGATCCCAATAGCGAGTTGATCAATCCCCGGTGGACGAGCCGCCACGCCTACATCCTCAACGCCATTAACCGCTCCGAAAGACTTAAACAACATTGGACAAAAGTGGACTTTCGACCAGCGTTGATGCTTTCTTCCTGCTTCTACGACCCTTGCCTAGCTGGGCTTGCAACCCAACCCCGGCAGCGGGATCTCCACAGGCGTGACTTCCCCCCAAGCTGGGGGTAGTTGAGGGTAGATACACCTCAAAATACCACCCCACCAAGTTAATCGCTGCGTTGAGATCCCGGTCTTTCTCTAAACCGCAACTCTCACAACGAAACACCCGCTGGTGCAGCGGCATCTGCTGTTTATGCTGGCAACAAGAACACAGCTGGCTGGACGGATAAAACCTATCCGCCACTACCACCTGACAGCTGTAGAGCCTAGCTTTATACTCTAGCTGTCGCCTGAACTCATAGAAACTACACTCGGCTAGACTACTAGCTAACTTGTGGTTCTTGAGCATCCCCGAGACGTTCAGGTCCTCTATAATTACCACCCGATACCTCTTAGCTAGATAGGTAGTAAGCTTGTGTAGGTTGTCCCGACGAATATCAACTACTCTCTTGTGGAGTCTTGCCACCTTCTTAACTGCCTTCCGCCGGTTTTGCGACCCCTTAACTTTCCTGGACAACCGCCTTTGCAACCTCCTCAGCCGCTTCCTAGCCTTACAATAGGGCTTGGGGTTGCCAAAAGTCCCCCCGTCAGAACACGTGGCTAGATTGTTAACTCCTAAGTCAACCCCAACAACGTCCCCTTCCTTCTCCAGCCCCCCTGGCTCAGGCGCCTCATACTTGAAGGAAATAAACCAACGGTGGGCCCGCCGGCTGATAACAACATTCTTGGGCACAACCGCAGGCAAGACCTCGTAACAAGCTAACCAGCCGAAAATCGGAACCTTGATTTTGTTGCCGGAAATTCTAATCCCACCTTCTAGGTAAAAGCTGTCCAGCTTCCCCTTCTTCTTGAATACTGGAAATCTAGACTTCCCAGCACGCCACCTCTTAATTGCTCTCTCCAGATTCCTAAGAGCTTCCTGCAGGGCACACTTAGAAACCTGATAGTACCAAGGATTAGCCCTCTTCACCTCGGCTACAAGTTTCTTGTGCAGATCAACTGCCGTGGGAATCTTCCGCTTCTCTGCCACAGATTGCTTACAAAGCTCCAGTCCCCAGTTGTAAGCGTGCCGAGCAACCCCAGCGTGCTGCGCCGCCAGTGTCCTTTGCTTGTTATTCAGTCTTAACTCCGTCTTGAATCCTAATAACAAAGTACGACCTAGGGTCGTGTTGATCTTATGTTAGGATAGAGAGAATAGTTTATAGAGGTAAAGAGGATGAAGTTGGTTTTTTTAGATGAAAACAAATGGCAGAAGATATTGGCTTTTTTACAGACAGAAGAGAGAG
>NZ_JANSHM010000036.1:0-28897 GCF_047461635.1 Synechococcus sp. W55.2
CGTGTTCTGGTTGACCCAGTTCAATGCCTGCACAAAGACATCCATCGTCGCGTCCAATTTGGCGGCTTGCGACTGGGCTACCTTGAGCTTGCAGGAGACGGTCAGGACTTGGGTCATGGTTCTATTGTAACCTCGCATTCCTCCCGGCACTGACCCTACGGGTACAGTGCGGGGCTCCTGCGATTTCTAGCTGACTCTATAGAAAAGAAGATGGGAATTTCATGAATGCTAGAAAGGGATCCCCTGCTTGCTGCAGCTTCACAATACCTAAACCTCAAACAAAAAAAGACTGGCAGTGTGAGGTCTACCAGTCTGAGTCAGTTCCCTGTGAGTGAGCTGATGCCGTCGTTGCCAACGTCTTCAACCCGATTCCCAGTTTGTGTTGCTTTTTGCCATTTCGAAGTGATTCAGATCACTTGAAACTTGAGGAGCCCGCAGCTTTGGCGAGCACTCCTGTCCTGATTTCTTCGTACAGGGATCCCCCATCCCCACCCCTATGAACCCTGAGGCGACAAAGGGAGCATCTCAAAACAAAGGCAACTGCTCCTCTTCCACTGGGGCAAGGCTTGAAGATCCCAGCTCCTCCCAGTTGGGGGCCCAGTCTTGTAAAGGATCCACATATTCCTCCAACAACCGGCGGGCAGCGGCCAGCAACTCATTGTGCAAGGGGGCCAGATCGCTGCGGTCGGCCAGATACTGCTCCAGAGCCGTCAGGGGCTCAAGTCGGCTGGGATCCCATCCCGGCAGACGGATGCGGCTGGGGCTGACCACTTCTGGGGCGATGGTGTAGCTAAAAGCAGGGGCAAGAGCGTTGTGCAGAGCCCGCTCATCAATGCACTCTAGCTGGTCGGGCCGTATGCGGTAGATCAACCGCAGGATAGAGCCGGCCACGGGGGCCTTGGCGATGGCGGCCAGCAGCTTGGACTGCGCCTGCTGGGGTGGATCTGCGCTCAGATCCAGGCGAATGGTGTGAAAGGTACGGGTTGGCAGGGGCAAAAATTCATAGCTGGCCCCCGTAGGGGTGACTTCCACCAGCACACAGCCTTTTTCCTCTTTTTCTTCGCCAAAATCCACCCGCTCAATGCTGCCGGGATAGAGCATCAAGGGATCCCGACACAGCACCTGGTGACGGTGTACATGCCCCAAGGCAACATATTGATAGGCAGGCCGAGCCAGCAGCGAAAGGGGCACTGTAAATCCTCTGCCCACCGAAAGATGGCGTTCTGCTCCGTAGCGGGCTGTCTCCACCATGACGTGAGCCAACAAAATCGCCGGGATCCCTGGCTGCAGGGTGCGGATCTCCCCTTCTAGGGCTAGGCGGAGGCGCTGCAGGAGCTGATGCGCGAGGATTTCCCCTTCAAGCGCCAAGCTTTCCTGTTGGGCGAGTAGAGCAGAGCGACTCAGCCAAGGTAAAGTGGTCACCTGCACCGGGCCACCGCGAGTTTCGATCCGATGAGTTTCCAGTCTGTCCCCCACAATAAAGCCTGAGACCCCCAAAGCGCGGTAGATAGCCAGGCTGTTGCCTCCCTGTCCCTGCCCGTACTGATCGTGGTTGCCCACCAACAGGACGGTTGGGATCCCTGCATCGGCCAGGCGGCGAAACTGTTGGGCAAAAAGCTCTTGATGGAGAGGGGGGGGTGTCGCATCGGGGAAAGCATCGCCCCCAAACAACACCAGATCCACCGCTTGGTTGAGAGCATGGTCAATGCACAAGCGCAAAGAAGCTACAAAATCTTCCAAACGGGTATTCAGGCCGGTAGCTGGGTTAATGTGGCCGTAGGCGAGACCACTGCCCAGATGAATGTCGGAAAGATGTAGCAACCTTACCATCTTGGGCGCTCTTGGAGACTTTGCAGCTCTCCCATCTGTTGGGATAAACCTTGCCGTTCGCGTTAGCGGGACGGAGTCCTTTGGTTGTCCAGAATGGCAAACCCAGGGTTGAACAATCTTTGCTTAGGCTTGGCGACGGGGCCTGGCTCGATCCAAACGCAGAGGCCGGCCCATGAATTCCTGCCCGTTCGCGCTCTCAATAGCTTCATCTTCCTCGGCCTCGGTTGCCAGATCCACAAACGCGAAGCCTCGTGTCTGACCTGTCTCTCGGTCTATCGGGATTGTAACCGACTTAACGTTCCACCTCTGCTGGAAGAAAGCTTTCAGTTCTTCTGTTGAGGCTTTATAGTTTAGGTTCCCCACAAAAATGGTCATGGCAATTCAAGCAAAGTAAGTCACCAATCAGCAAGGGTGGCAACAAAGCTCCAGAGTACTTCACTTCTATCATGGAGCCTTGCTAAGTCGCACAACGTGAAAGGATGTAAAGGGATCCCTGCCGGAAAATCTTCCCCCTTCCCCATCCAAAATGCACCTTTGTCCAACTTGACGGGCCTGTACTTTTTCTGCCACTGGGTTGAGGTTCTCTGCCCTCGCCTCGGCCAAGCTCCCTTCCGGCACGTCGAGATCCGGCATCTTGTCACGTTGTTGCGATTTGTTAAGATATGTATTATCCTGCTTGCACTACCTGGCCAGATCTGCGCTGTTGGAACTCTCTGCAGATCCCTCGACCTGAGTACCCTGAGGTGATAATGATGGATGAAACGCTAGAGCTCTCTTTGGAGCAGCAATTTCGCCAGCGGGCTTTCGAGACCTTGGTTTCTCGCATGAGCCCCGAGCAGGCCAAAGACATTTTGGTCAAACTGCACAAGCAAATGCTGCTGCAGGAGGCCACTTACCGCCAACTGCTGCGTCATTCCCTCAGCGCCTGATGCACGCCCTTTCGCTTCCCACCTGGTGGATTCACGTTGCCAGTGTTTTGGAGTGGATCGCTGCTGTTGTTCTCGTGTGGCAATTTGGGGAGCGAGTGGGCCGGCCCGAATGGCGAGGTCTAAGCTGGGCGATGCTGCCCGCTTTGTCGGGGGCGATGTGCGCGATCACCTGGCACTGGTTTGACAACGACCCCAAGTTGGACTGGGTGGTCACTGCACAGGCCAGCTTGACCTTGCTGGGCAACTGTACCCTGGCTTGGGCTGCCTACCGCATTTGGCGAGCTGAGAGAGCCGACGAGCCTGCACAGGAGGGGGATCCCGACTAGGCGATGAACAGTTTATTTGCCCTCTCTCTGTTCCCTTACTTGGTCTTTTTATTCTTTCTGTCGCGGCTGCGCCGGATCCCACGTTTGGCTTTGGTTGGATTTTGGCTGTTGTTGCTTTTTGTGGCCGTCAGCATCCCGGCAGGGCTGTACGCTCAGATGCACTACGGCACTTCCCTGGCCAATCTGGATCCCTTGCATGGAGGGGCAGAGGCTTTTCTCACCCTCTCCAATATTTTGGTGGCCTTGGGCTTTAAGCAGGGAATTGACCAACAGGCCCAACGACTTCCAGAGGCTGGCGACGGCAACCCTGAGCCATGATCATCCCAAACAGGTCCCTACCCCCTCTTCAAAATCAAATTAAGGAGAAGAGAGTTAGGCAACAGTGGTTTCGGCGCAACTGGGACTGAATGTAGAATAGGGATCCAGGCCTGATACCTGTTGTTATTCTGTGAGATCTGCCAGATGGTGGCTACCCTTTCTGTTGCTGTTCCCAAAGTGAAGCTGAAGCATCCGCCCCTGCACATTTATCGCATGGGGGACAAGGTGCTGCGGCAGCCGGCCAAGCGCATCAGCCAGGTCAACGACGAGATCCGCCAGCTTGCCCGGGACATGCTGCAGACCATGTACAGCTTTGATGGGATTGGTCTGGCGGCTCCGCAGGTTGGCATTCCCAAGCGCATGATTGTGGTGGATCTTTATCCCGATAAGCCGGAGGTGCCACCGCTAGTGCTGATCAACCCGGAGATCCGGGAGTACATTGGCGAGGCCGTTGCCGGGCAGGAGGGTTGTCTAAGCATTCCGGGGGTGTTTTGCGAGGTCGTGCGCCCAGAAGGGATTGTGGTTTCGTTTAAGGATGAAACGGGGCGGCCCCGCACCCTTCGAGCGGACGATTTGCTGGCGCGGGTGATCCAGCACGAAATCGACCACCTCAACGGCGTGTTGTTTGTGGATCACGTGGAAAACGAGCTGGTGCTGGATCAAGAGCTGCGCAAACACGGCTTCCAGATGCAGGATGTGCAACGCAAAGGCAAGCCCTCTGCTGTTCCCCGTTGAAGCCTTTCCAGACCGGTCCGGACGACTGTCGGTTTGGTTTAGTGTTGCAAGCGCTGGGCCAAGAGCTGCTCTTCCAGAGCGGCAATGCGGTTGTAGGCAGCGGTTAACTGGGCACTTAGGCGCTGTATTTGGGCTTCGGGGGCCAGCTCATGCCCCATGCTGCGGTTGCTCACCACGGTGGGTTCATCATCCAGCAGGAAGTTGTGGCTGCCATCTTCCACCAAGTCTGAGATTAGAACGCTGTAACGGGAGGGGGCGGGGGTGTTTTTTTTGGCTTCCTGGGTAGCCAGGAGAACAGCCACCACCTGCTCGGGCATCCGCTCGATGGCAGCTTTTAGCTCCTGTATTTGCGACTCCAGACGCTCAAGGTAGTGCTGCACTGCTTCGCTCATAGCTGCCCCAGTTTTCGACTACCTTCATTGAAAAAGGCAAATTTCTGATCCCCTCTTCTTCCCCCAGATCATTTAACGATTGCTTCCGGGAGGTGTTCCCCGAAACTCCTGGGTTCTCTCACAAGCCACAATTGAGGTGTGCATTTTCCGGAGATTTTGGTTTTCCGGTTACCCATTTCCCAAGCAAAAATCTCTGCAGATGCAGGATGCTGTTCAGGGATCCCGACCGCGGGGCTATACCTTGCCGGTTTTCGCCGTTGCTTCGGCCAGAGCTGCTCTTCACCACCTTCTGGGGATCCCTTTGGAGAAGGAAGGGGGGCGCTTGGTTGTTGCGGTGCAGGCTGAGCCCCAGTCCCTTGAGGCTTGGATCCGGATCCCAGTGGAGCAGGTAGCTGTCTTGGAGAAGGCAACAGCTCTGGCCATTACCCGCTCGGATCCCGGCCCCCACCTGGATCTCACCCGCGACACACCGGTCTGGGCTTGGGTGAGGTTGGAGGAGAGGGATCCCGAGGATCCCCCCTTGATCTTGGAAGCCGGGGAAGGGCTGGGGCGACGCACCGATGGCAGCCCGGCCATTTATGCCTATGCCCGCCGTTTGTTTGAGATCAATCTTTTGCCCGGGATCCCAGAGGGCTGCCGCCTGCGGGTGCGCATCATTTTGCCGGAAGGAAAGCTCCTGGCGGAGCGCACCTCCAATGCCGCTTTTGGGGTGCTGGAAGGGCTGGCCCTGTTGGGAACGCGGGCGGAGGTGGAGCCTTCCTCAAGTGTTGAGAGCTTAGAGCAAGCCCGCCAAGAGCTGCAACAAAAGTTGGAGCGGCACAAGCATTTGATCTTTTGCGTGGGCAGCCATGGGCAGCAGGTGGCGCTGGGGCAAGGGATCCCGGAAGACCAGATCCTGCGAGTAGCCAATTGGATAGGGCCGTTGCTGGTGGAAGCGGCGCTGCGGGGGGCGGAGTCCATTCATTTGATCGGCTACCACGGCAAGCTGATCAAGCTGGCAGGGGGGATCTTCACCACTTCCAGCCACGTGGCCGATGCCCGCTTGGAAATTCTGGCGGCAGCCCTGATCCGGCGTGGGGGAACGGCAGAACAGGCACGGCAAGTGCTGGAGTTGCGGACAGTAGAGGCAGCGGTGCACTATCTGGATGGCCTTGGCTGGGCAGCACCCGTGATGCAGGAGTTGGCTCGCCAAATCCTGGAGCGAGCCACAGGCTATGTGCAAAAGTATGCCGGTCGATCCCTGCTGTTGGCGGTGACGTTGTTCGACCGACAGGGGCAAATCTGCGCCCAGGTGGGGATCCCTTTCTCCTAATCCCCCAATTCGGGATCCGGTCGTACCCGCACCCCCATCTGGCGCAGCAGGCGTAAAGAGTTTTCTGGCCCATCGATCATCTGCTGCTCGTTGATCCAGTAGGTGGCAATGCCCAGGTCTTCTAGAAATCGCACATAGGGATCTGGCGGTGGCCCATCGAAAACGGCGGCCTTCTGAACGGAAAAGCCCTGCTCGATCCAAGGGCCGAGGGCAAAGCGCTCATAGTAGAGCAACTGTCCCACCACTTCCTGCAAAGCCTCTGCCGCATCCTTGTGGTGCAGGAGCTTCACTTCGGCCAAAAGCAGATGCCCGTCCGCCACGGCCAAAAAGTCAAAGGTATGCTGATCCTCCCGGACTTCCAATCCTGCCAGGCGGAACCAGCGGCGAAACTGGTGCAAGATCTCGTTGTGGCGCTCGCTGCGCTCCAACTGACGTCGACGGCGGCGTTCTGCCATCAGCGGGTCTGTCCCGGCGCTGTGAGGGATCCCACTGCTGCGGAACTGGGGCGGCTCATCGGGATCCAAAACCACCTTGCCCCCAGCAGGTTGATGCAGGAGGGGCGGCATCTGGGGCAAGAGTTCTGTGGATCCCCACTCCACCTCTGGCTGCTGAGCCCAGGTAAGCAGGTGTCGATTCAAGGGGTGCTCAGGGTGGGTGTCGAACAACAGGTGCAGTTGAGACTGGCTAAACTGAAAATCCAGACGAAATTGCTCGACGGAGAGGCTGCTCCGCCCCTTTTGCAAAGTTTCTTGGCCAAAGTAAAGCATCACCAAGAGCGGGTAAATCGGCAGCGGACGATGGGAGGGAATGAGCATCGCCCACATGTCATCCGTCCAGTGGGGGAGCAGGATCTCGGCCTGTTTGCCTTTGCCCACCACCTGCAACATTTTGGGGTGTCCCGGCTGCCAGCCACAGGGGTGATCGTCAAAGCCGCAAGTCTGTCGCCCTTGATCCACGCTCAAGGGGTAGCGCCCATCATAAAGGCGGAAAGGACAGAGATCCCGGTCTTCGGCCAAAAAGCGCTCGTCTTGCCACAAATGGGCCGCCAAGGCATGACAGCCGATCCCTTCCTGGCTGTTGCAGGCTTTGAGCCAGCGCCGTTCCGCCAGTTTCCCGCCCACTTTGCTCGGGGCCAGGGGCCGGATCAAACCGTTTTCCCCCTGGTTGAACAGAGGCCACACCAAAGGCTCGCCGGTTTCGGGCAAGGTCGGTAAAAGAGGGTGGGTTTTGCTGTAAAACGGGTCGCAAATGCGCTGGGCCACTTGCTGCAAGGGTAATCCGCGGGGGGATCCCACCCAAGGCAGCAGGGATCCCGATCCGGCCTGAGCGCGGTGATACTGGATGGCCAGGGCCACCTCCAGCCCTATGGGACGCAGTTCCGGCGTGAGCTGCCGGTAGCGCTGCAGCAGCCGGGAAGCCTGCACAAACAGGTCGTAGCGCCGAACGGGAACTGCGTCAGCCATAGTGTTGCAGGAAAAACTCCCCACTGCCTTGGGCAAGAGCTGGTACAGACAAGCACCATGGCCTCAAGAAATGAGACCTTGGCAACTGTCTCTGCAGACCCTGACCTTGCCGAGGATATCGGGCCGACACCCATTCCCCTTGGCGTCAGGTCAGTAGTCAGTGTAGTGGAGAAACCCAGGCGCGAGAAGATGTTGCCACCTGGCGGCAGGTTGTGGGAAAAATGCGCAGCAGGCCCTAGCGTCGCGGCCACCAAGGAAACCAAGGAAAGGGAAAGGGGCGCTCTGTCTCTGCATCGCGGTCGTACTCCGTAGGTCGGCCTGTATCCCCCTGAATCACCAAGCTGCCCACATAGTCGGCCTCTCGGTAGACGCGGGCAATTTGATGGTGGATTTGGGCCATGTCCTCGGCGGAGACCACGCCATTGTCGGTGGCTTTGTAGAACTGGATCGTGACCCGAATGGGAAAGCGAGGATCCCGCTCGATGTCCAGGTTGTTGATCTCGGTGAAGGGGCCCTCTACCCCTCCATGTCCGATGACAGCGGCTTCTACATTGCTGAGGCCGGCCAGGCCGGCTGCGGGTCCGAAATTGACAGAGATATCCTCAACTTCCCTTCGCGGCGGCTGCCGCTGCTGGAGAGGTACTTGGATCACCATCACCAGGTTCAGGGCTTCTTCTGCTACTTCCGCCGAATGGGGATCTCTGGGGGTTGGGTTGGCGGCTTGCTCGGCCCGAAAATCGCTGAGGCGCTGCCCGGTGAGGCTGGCCCGTTCACCGTTTTGATTGAAGAAAAGGCGCTGGCCCCAAATAGCCTCGCCCACCCTATCTTCGGTGCGGTTCTCGATCACCGTAATGCTGGTGCCCTCGCGGGTGGCCAAGATTGCCAGCACGGCTGGGTTGCCGGGATAGGATTGGTAGTTGAACAACACCGGGTTGAATTGGGCAGAGCCCCCGGCAGGGATGGGCAAAAAGGCAGCTTGGGCGCTCACCAACACATGGCTATCCCGTGGAGCCAGCAGGGAGTTCCGGTTGCCGGCCCAAGAGCCGGGATCATGTAAGTAGCGGCGCAGATTCCCCAGCAGCTCTCGCAGCGACACGGGTTGTAGGGGTTTTCCTTTTTCATTGCCCACCAGCACCTGCAGGCTGTCGAGGGGCAGGTCGGCAGACAGATCGGCAAAGTTGGGGTAGCGGATCACCGGCATCAGGCTCAGCTCGTAGTGACCCGTTCTGGGGTTGAGCTGTTGTACCTGGATGGTCATGTCGCTGATGTTGGGGCCAAGGGCAGATCCCTTGTGGCGTCCGGTATCTTCCCAGGTGATGTTGACGATATCCAGCCCATACTGCTTTGCCAAGGCTCGCGCTTGCGGATCCCAGGTCATGGAGATCGTCCGGTCGATGACCTGCCTGTAGGCCAAGTATTCCGCCCACTCTGAAGGAGTGGGGGAAGAAAGGGACTGGTGGAGCGGAAAATCCATAGGGGTTGCCTGCGAGGTGGACACCATCAGTGTAGGGACGAGGGCTGCTCCGGCCAGGGAAATGCCCACCCAGCTCAGTGAACTCAGCAGCCAGGGGATGGGGGCGCGCATAGCAATATTCCTGAGGATTGGAAATTGGGGGACTATACCCTGACAATAGCTCCCAAAAGGGGAGAGGACGTGGCGGTTTCACTTTTGGCAACCCCATGCTTTTGCCGGGATCCCAGGCCGCCTGGGCTACGATAAAAGGCTGTAGCACCCTTTCGAATCATTCCAGATCATGGCCAATATCCGCCGGGATCCCGAGGTCAACGCTTCTGTGGCTTCTGTAACTCCAGCTTCTCCAGAGCCTCAGGTGCAGGTTCAGTCTTTGCCGCTGCATGTCATGTTCCGCCTGGGCCTGTTTCAAATGGGCTTGGGAATGATGTCGCTGCTCACTCTGGGAGTGCTGAACCGCGTCATGATCGACACGGATCTGCTGGCCATCCCGGCAACGGTGGTGGGGGGATCCCTGGCCATGCACCAGTTGGTCTCCCCGGCTCGGGTTTGGTTTGGGCAGCTCTCGGATGCCAAGCCCCTGTTTGGCCTGCATCGCACCGGCTATGTGCGTCTGGGATCGGTGCTGTTTGCGGTCTGCATCTTCCTGGGGGTGCAGGTGGTGTGGGGTTTGGGGGAGAGCTTTGCGACCACGGGTTGGTCTGGAGCCACCTATGGCTGGATAGGCTTGGCCTGTTTGATGTTTGCCCTTTATGGTCTCTGCCTCAGCGCCTGCTCCACACCTTTTGCGGCTCTGCTGGTGGATGTGTCAGAGGAGGACAACCGCTCTAAGTTGGTGGGGATCGTCTGGTCTATGTTGATGGTGGGGATTGCCGGCGGGGCCATTGGCTCGGCAGTTCTGCTGCGGGGCTTGGATCCGGACAACCTGCAGAGCACCATTAATCGCCTCTTCATCATCATTCCAGCCGTGGTGATCCTGCTGGGGGTGGTTGCCACCTGGGGGGTGGAAAAGCGCTATTCCCGCTACGGATCCCGTTCCACCCTGGCCGGACGGGAAGACCAAATCACCCTTGGCACGGCCATCAAGGTGCTGACCGCCAGCCGCCAAACCCTGATCTTTTTCGGCTTCTTGGTGTTGATGACCATGGGCCTGTTTATCCAACAGCCGATCCTAGAACCCTACGGCGGCGAGGTGTTTGGCATGACGGTGGCCCAGAGCACCCAGCTCAATGCCTTTTGGAGTTTGGGCATTTTGGCAGGGATTGTGCTGACCGGATTTTTCATCGTGCCTAAGCTAGGCAAGCAGACAACGGCTCGTCTGGGCTGCCTGCTGGTGGCCATCTCTTTTGGGCTGACCATTGCCTCAGGGTTTACAGGCAATCCACGGCTGCTGCAGCTGTGTATGATCCTGTTTGGCTTGGCTTCTGGGATCACCACCAATGGCGCCATTACCCTCATGTTGGATTTGACGGCAGCGGAGACGGCAGGCACCTTTATCGGGGCTTGGGGACTGGCCCAGGCCATGTCCCAGGCGGTTTCCACCTTGCTCGGCGGGGCTTTGCTCGATCTGGGGCGCATTCTCTTCCCCACTTCTTCAGTGCTTGCCTATGCCACCGTCTTTGGGGTGGAGGCAGCGGTGATGTTGCTGGCCGTGTATTTGCTGGGACGGGTGAGCGTGGCCGAGTTTCGCGAAAAGACCAACCGTGCGCTGACCCAGGTGTTGGCTCTGGAGCTGGAGGGCTAGCAACGCAGAGCTGGCTCGTAGTGGGGGCAGCCCTGACAGGGCCCGCTGGGGTTGACGGCACAACGCAGCAAGGGCGAGTGAGCATTAAACCGACAGGAGGGATCCCCCAGGAACCTTCCCACTTCCTGAGGTGGGGTGACCGAACGCACCAGGGCGCGGATCCCACACAGGTGGTATTTGCCTTGCCAGAGCCGGTAGGAATGACGCTTTTCCAGAACCAGGTAGTGCTGCTCTGCCAGTTGGACGTAGGTGCCCGGATGGGGACTGCTCTCCCAAGGGCATTCTTCCACCACCTCTCCCGAATCCGCGTCGATCCACTGAATGGGCAAGGTCGGGTTGATGGAAGACATGATGGAAGACATAAGGCGCAAACGGAGCCAGTTTAGGGCAGCAGACTACAAAATGATGGACTGGGCTTGACTTGTGATTAACAAATTGTGCAACTTTTTCCGGCAACACTGAGTATGGCTGGTACAAATGTTCTCTCTTGTGTGACCTGGAGCCTGCTAATCTACAGAACTTCTACAAAGTTAAGTTAGAAAAAGCTGTACTCAGTGTAATGGATTTTCTGCGGCGGGCGGAGAACGGGATAGGTTGGGCCTGCGGCGGCGAAAAGACGGATGCTTCGACTAGCTGTTGGAATGGGCTTGGCGGGCCAGTTGGGTGAGAAAAGCCAGAGGATGACGGTTTTGGAGCTGCTGCCTAATCCGCTCTTGCAGGATTTCCTCTTGCCAGGGATCCCCGGAAGACAGCCACTCTAGGTAGCTGAGCCCCGCCACCCGCGTCAGGTAGGCCCCCGTCACTGCCTGCAGGGGGATCCCCATAACCATCAAGGGGCTGGCCTTGAGCAGAGAGCCCAAAGCCTGAGTAGCCAGCTCCAGCCCCCCCAGTTGCACCACCATTTGCGCCAAACTCTGGGCAATTTGCTGGGCCCGGCGTAAGGTAATGCGTCGGTCAAACACCTGGTGCAGTTCCCCGATCATGCGTGCCTGAATGGCCACTCCTGCCAGCACATCCAAAGCAGGAAGAGGGTTTGCCGCCAGGGCAGCAGCGGTGGCCCACTGCATCCGTTCCACGATCTGGCGACCCTGTTGGCGACGTTCTTCTTGGAGGGCCTGCTGGACGGCTTCGCTGAGAGTTCGGGTTTGCAACAAGGCATTGGCCAAGCGCAGGTGGGATCCCTTCTGCTGCAGCAGTTGAGCCATTTGTTGAATGAGGGCCTCCGTATCGGGGGGCTGCGGCTCCCAAGTTTCCCGCACAGAGCCATCTTCGGAGTAGTAGCGAACCTTCAGGGGTTCTGGATCGGCGGCGATGGCCACCACCTGTTCGGCGGGGATCACACCGGCAGTGCGCCGGCGCAAATGGGTCAAGATGGTCTCCACATCCTCCGGCAGCATCTGATCGGTTTTGTTGAGGGCCAGGATGGTGGATTTGCCCAGCCGGGCCAGCTCCAGCATTTCGGCATATTCCGAAGCCAGCAGGTCTCCGGCCACCACCAAGATCAGCAGATCCGCCTTCTGGGCCAGGGCGCGGGCTTCCGCTTCACCTGCTCCCCCAATCGTCAGCAGCCCAGGTGTGTCGGTAAGGGAAATGGGGCCGTTCCAGCCCTCCAATTGGTAGGTGTGGATGGATCCCTGCTGGGTGGTGCCCAGGGTGGGGGCTGTTTCGCCCACTGGTCGGCCCATCAAGGCATTGATCAACGAGGTCTTGCCGGCGGAACTGGTGCCGAACACCACCAGATGCAATTCCTCCTGGTTAAGCCGCTGATTGATCTCTTGCAGCTTGGCACGCAGGGCACGGCGACTGATGTCATTCTGCAGCTTCTGGATCAGGCGATCGGCATCTTCCAGATCGGCTTGCACCTGATTCCGAGTTAACTTAACCCGCCGCAGCGGTTGTGTCCGCTGGTTTGGAGTACTTTGCCGTCGGCCAGCCTGCTGCCACCAATGGCGCGCTGCCAGACCTGCTGCTGCTGTCCCTCCCAGGATCCCGGCCACTGCCAGATCCGCCAGCGGCAACGAATGGGGGGCGATAAAGCTATAGATCCCGCTAACCCATTGCAGATATTGGCTCAGGGCCGCCAAACCCAGCCCTGCCCACAACCACACCCAAGTGGAGCGCGACAGCACCATCCCAACCCACAGCCTGCCCAGATCTCCAGATCAAAAAGCCAAAATCGACCGGTCATCCCAGAGGACAGCCCCCGCTGTCAACTGAATCTGCAACCGCTTCTCCAGCATAGGGCTTGCTGTAGCTGAGCATACAATTTTGTCAAGAGTTTTGCTGGGGATCAGCCACCCGCAAGTAAAAGAGGAAGGGGAAGCAGGAAGTCAAAAGCGCCCTCAGCTCAACCGGCCCAATGAGCCAGGGATCCCCTCTCCCAAAATCGCCGGCGGCTCCAGCGGTGCCGGCAAAAACTCGCCCCCGCGATAATCCAACAGCTGTGCCAGCAGCAAGTAGCCCACCCCCAGAGCAATGGCCAGGATCCCTGTAACGATTGCTACCCACTTAGGCCGCTCCACGCTGAATCTCCCCAATAAAGTGCTGGATCTCGATGCTTCTATGATGCCCGAAGTGGTGGCCCAATTCCTAACGCGGCGGGATCAAGACTGCATCGATGACGTGGATGATGCCGTTAGAGGCTTGAATGTCTGCCACAACTACCTTGGCGTTGTTGATGCGGATCTGTCCTCCCTCGAGGGTGACCGTCACCGGGGATCCCTGTAAGGTCGCCACCTGCTGGCCGGCTCTGAGGGCGTCGGAAGGGGCCAAACCGGGAACCACGTGATAGGTGAGAATACCCCCCAGAGACACCTTGCCCCAGAAGTGGCTGCCGTAAAGTTCGGTATCCTGGGGGCGTGATTGCTGGAGAGGAGAAAGGCCATGAACGGGATCCCGTCGTGGTTGCGGCAACTCCGCCGCTGGCTGCCCTGGGCTGCTCTGCTTCTCATTCTGGTCTTGATCGGCTACTGGGTGGGTCCTCGGCCCAGAGCCTACCCCCAAGAGCCGGAGCTGCCCACCCTGGCCCCTCTGCCGCAGCACCCCCGCATCCGGGTGGTGTTCAACCAAAGCCGCGAGAGCACCTATCGGGATCCCTATCGCCAGATCCGCCGCTATGGCTACAACCTGGAAGAGTTCATCATTTCCCAGATTCGCTCCGCTCGGCAGTCGGTGGATATTGCCGTGCAGGAGCTGAACCTACCCCTGATTGCCCAGGCTCTGGTGGAGCGGCGGCAGGCGGGGATCCCTGTGCGTTTTATTACTGAAAACACCTACGTGCGAGCCTGGCACCAGCTCACCCCTGCCGAAGTGCGGGCGCTGGACGAGCGCAGCCGTCGCAAGTTCGAGGAGTACCGCAACCTGGTGGATGTGAACCGCGATGGACGGTTTTCTCCCGAGGAGATTGCCAGCCGAGATGTGTACGCCTTGCTGGATGGGGGGCGGGTGCCCTGGCTGGATGATACCGCCGATGGCTCCAAGGGCAGCGGCCTGATGCACCACAAATTTGTGGTGATCGACGGGCAAAAAGTCTTGACCGGATCGGCCAATTTCACGCTCTCTGATATTCACGGGGACTTTGATGCCCCCGACAGCGTCGGCAATGCCAATCACCTGCTGCTGCTGGATAGCCCCGAGCTGGCCCGCCTCTACACCGAGGAATTTGATCTCATGTGGGGCGATGGTCCTGGCGGCCTGCCCGATAGCCGCTTCGGCGTGCAAAAGCTCAAGCGTCCCCTGGAAACGGTGTACCTTGGCGATGCCATTGTGGGGGTTCACTTTTCTCCTGCCAGCCGCTCCTTGCCCTACGAAGCCACCTCCAACGGCATCATCGCCGCCGCCCTGGCCCAAGCCCGGCGACAGGTGGATCTGGCTCTGTTCGTCTTTACGGATCCGGGCATTGCCAACCAGCTCAGGCAACTGCGCCAGGAGCGTAACGTGGAGATCCGCGGGGTGTTCGATCCCGGCTTTGCCTTCCGCGACTACAGCCGCACCCTGGAGATGTGGGGGCTGTTGCTCCCCGACGAAAAGTGCCAGGTGGAGGCGGCGCGCCTGCCCTGGACGCTGCCGGCCCAGTCTGTAGGCATACCCAACCTCGCCCCCGGCGATAAGCTGCACCATAAGTTTGCCATCATCGATCCCGGCACTCCTCAGGCCACGGTGATCACCGGATCCCACAACTGGTCGGTCTCGGCCAACTACCTCAACGACGAAAACCTCCTGATCATCCGCAATAGCCGAGTGGTGGATCACTTTGTGCGGGAGTTCGACCGGCTGATGGCCGAGGCCCGTTTTGGCCCCAGCCGCCGCTTGCAACAGCAGGCAGAAGAGGCGTCCCGTCGCTGCCCCAACCCCGTCCCCGTTGCCGCTTCCTTGCCTGAACCGGAGCCGGAGCTGCTGGAAGTCGAGGTCGTTCTTCCTCCTGAGGCGGGATCCCCTTCCCCGTCGGTTGCTTTTCCGGTGGCGTCTCCTGGGGGATCCCCTCGCGTTAACCTGAATACGGCCACGGCGGCGGAGCTGGAACAGTTGCCCGGCATTGGCCCCGCCCTGGCGCAGCGCATTATCGAGGCCCGCCCCTTCTCCTCTTTGGAGGATCTGCAACGGGTCAATGGCATTGGCCCAGCCCGGATTGAGCAACTGCGGGATCGGGTAACCTGGTAGGAGTTAGCCCCCTCTTGGTCAGGTTGAGGGCGCGGAGTGCTTTCGGAAGTTCATCCCAGAGCAGCTCCTAAAGGGCCTCTCCCCTCGAATAAACCCCAAATTAAACCCCAAATATAGTCATTTCAGTTCAAACCAGGACACTGCACCCACGCCTAAAATGTTGGTCGCATCGGCGTTGCAGAGCAATAATGCAGGGGGCCAAAAGGCTTTTCAAGGACTCCGTCCCGCTGGCGCGATCAATGGCCCAGGTGTCTCACCCTAATCTGAAACGACTATAAATCAGGGATGCATAAGTCTATTCAGAAAGCTCCAGAAACGCTCCCATGCGGCGAAACTTTTGGTAGCGCTCCTCGCGCAATTCTCGCCCGCTCAGGCTAGAAAGTTCCTTGAGATGCCTGAGAAGAGCCTCTTTGAGGGTTTGAGCAGCTTCCAAGGGCGCGCGGTGGGCACCGCCAACCGGCTCTGGCAGGATCTCGTCGATCACCTCCAGTTGCAGCAGGTCTTGGGCGGTAATGCGCAGGGCTGCCGCCGCTTGGGGAGCCTTCTTGGCATCCTTCCAGAGAATAGCCGCGCAGCCTTCCGGCGAGATCACGGAGTAGACGGCGTGCTCGAACATCAGGATGCGGTTGCCCACCCCAATGGCCAAGGCTCCGCCCGATCCCCCTTCGCCGATGACAGTGCAGATGATGGGGATCTCCAGCCGGAAAAGGGTCTGCAGGTTGGTGGCAATGGCCTCTCCTTGGCCCTCGGCTTCCGCCTTAACGCCTGGGTAAGCCCCCGGCGTATCGATGAAGGTGAGCAGGGGCAGGCCGAAGCGGTGGGCATGTTCCATTAGCCGCAGGGCTTTGCGGTAGCCGGCGGGATTGGGCATCCCAAAGTTGCGGTGGATGTTGTCTTTGGTGTCGCGGCCCTTTTGGTGGCCGAGGATCATCACCGGCTGCTCCCCCAGCTTGGCCAACCCGCCCACAATGGCTGGATCGTCCTGGCCGTGGCGATCCCCGTGCAGCTCAAACCAGTCGTCACAGATGGTCTGTACGTAATCCAGGGTGGTGGGGCGGCGGGGGTGACGGGCCACCTGGAGCCGTTCTACCGGCGTGAGCTGGCTGAAGATCTCACGGCGCAGCTCTTCGGCTTTGGCTTCCAATTGGCGAATCTGCTCAGAAGCATCGATGTCGTTTTCTTCTGCCAAGGCCCGAATTTCCTGAATCCGTTGTTCTAGGGCGGCAACAGGCTGCTCAAACTCCAGCAGCAGGCGGTCGGTGGACTTGGTCATGACCGGTTGGCTAAATTTCGGGAGCGTGCTGTGACCGGCAAAGGCTGCACAGATTTGGGGATGGGACTTTGATCTTCTCACATGTGGATCCCGTAGGCTAGAGGGAGCAATCCCCCTACTGCCCAAGAGGGATCCCTTGTCTGCTTCTGTCTCTTCTCCCCCTTCACCCCTTCCCCCCTGGCTGCGCTGGGGGGTGGTGGGATCCGTCGTTTTGGCCATCGCAGGGGGCGCCTTTTGGCACTACGGGCGGCCCGAGCGGCAAATCCGGGCCCACACCCAGAGATTGCTGCGGGCGGTGGAGCAGCGCAACTGGGATCAGGTGGAGATGTTGGTATCTGAGGCCTATAGCGATGGTTGGGGCCTGAACAAGCAGCGGGCGCTGGCCTACAGCCGCGAGATCTTCGGCCAATTTTTTCGCTTGCGCCTCCAACCCCAAGCGCTGCAGGTGCAGCTCGACCTAGGGGATCCCAGTCGCCAAGGACGGGCCACCCTCTGGTTTGTTATCGAGGGCTCCGGCGGCCCCTTGGCCAACCTGACGCGAGATCAGGTGAATGCGCTGGAGCAACCCTTCCAATTGAATTGGCAGCGACGGGGTGGGGATCCCTTTCGCTGGGAGCTAACCCGCGTGGAGAATCCAGAGCTGCAACTGCCCCTTCTCCCTTCTCAAGAACAGGCAGGCCAGAGATGAGGGTCGAACACCAACAGAGGGAGCTGACCTTCAACTGGCGGGATCCACTGCACAATACCCCTTTGGCGGGCCTGAGCTGCATAGCGGCTGGGGAGGGCTGCAACTGGGAGGATGTCAGGCGGCGCAGGCTGCCGAGTGAGGGCGTTTCCCAGGTATTGGCCAAGTCGGATGGGCCGGGCCTGCCCTAGGTCAGACTCCAGTGGACTGACCTCCCCACAGCTCTTGCAGATAAGCCTGGCAGCGGCGCAGCAGTTGCCGACTCTCTTCAAAACTGATCTGCTCCAAGGCTTCGGGGTAGGAGCACCAGCGGTAGGCGGCCACCTCCTCTGGTTGCACCTGTAGCTCAGGGGGAGGAAATTGGGGCGGCAGCAAGGCCACGTAGTAGGTAACGGTTTTGGCCACTCGGTTCCCCTCTGGATCCGTAAAGGTGTAGGCTTCCTGCAGCGTCAAAGGGTCAGACTGGCCGGGCAGGGTCAGAAGCTGGTAGTCGGTCAAGCCGGTTTCCTCTCGCAATTCTCGCTGCGCCGCCTCCAGGTCGCTTTCGGAGCTATCCTTGTGCCCTTTTGGGAAAGCCCAATGCCCCTTCTGGTGCTGGATGAGCAGATACAAATGAGAAGAGCCCAGTCTGGGAGCTTCCTGGGCGGGTGGGTGGGGCAGGATGGGGATCACCCCATAGGCAGCATCTATCAGCATTGGGGAGCTAATCTCCAAAGAGTTTGATGGCTGGCGGCTTAGGAGCGAAGACCTCGTTGGGATCCACCTGCGGGCGCTCTACCCCTTGCAGGGGCGA
The DNA here is from genome assembly GCF_047461635.1 of Synechococcus sp. W55.2. NCBI lineage: Bacteria > Bacillati > Cyanobacteriota > Cyanophyceae > Synechococcales > Synechococcaceae > Synechococcus > Synechococcus sp. W55.2. The sequence continues at coordinate 17,931 of NZ_JANSHM010000036.1, forward strand.
GAGGGGGCGACCGGTGTCGAATTGGAAGAGATAGATGGGCAACTGGCCATTCCCCAGAGGCAAAAGAGCTAAAGTATCGATTTGGGTCAGGGCGTTGCGGCTGGTGGGTCGGGTTAGGTTGAAAGCAACGATTCGGTCTTCCAAGGAATTGTCCGGGCTGGAGCGCCGGCCCAGGCCAATGCTGAACTGCTGGTTGCCCTGCTCATCCACTCCCAAGGCCCGCACATCTCCCAACTCCGCTTGAGGAGCGCTCCCCGGCAGGCCGGCTACCACCGGCGGCGCATCCACCGGCGGCTGCGAAGGCAAAAAGCGCAACTGCGTCCCTTCTGGCAAAATGCGGTAGTCCTGGTAGTCATGCTGGATGGACAGGGATCCCCTGAACACGCGGCGGTTCAGGCCCTCCAGGGTCCAAAAGCCATAGCCCAAATTGATGCGGGTGCTCTCCGGCAGCCAGTAGCGCTCCCCTCCCTCGGGAGCTGGCACCGCCGTAAACCCCATCAGGACATAGGCCTGCCCCCACACCCCCGACAAAAACAGCAACACCTGCCGCGGCAGCCCCGACTGCGGATCCAGCCACAGCTCCCGCAACTGGCCTTCCTGAATGGGCTCTAGGCGCAAGTGCTGGACAGGGGATCCAGCCAAATCCACCCGTTCTGAGGAGAGGACGCGGTAGCGGCTGGGATCCGCCTTCAAGTAAAAGCTCACCGAGGGCAAGAGGGCTTCCGGTCGGCTCACATACACCGAGTACAGCTGCAGCAGATCCGACTGGTTCACCACTTCCAATTGGCGCGAATCCAAGAGGCGGATGCGATCCCCTTCGGCTACCCAAGCCTGCCAACTGCCGTCGCGGCGGTAGAGCACATCCAACGTGGCTGTGAAGGTTTGGGATCCCTCTACCCGCACCTGCTGGCGATATTGCAAGTTGGGCAAAGGGGGCAATTGCTCTAGAGCGGCGTTGTAGCGCTCCAGCCAAGCTTGGGGATCCTGCTTAGGGCTGGCAAGAGAAGAGGGATCCGATTGGGCCAAGGCCGGATCCCCTGACGGCAGACCGACCAGTCCCGTTGCCAGGAACACCACCCCGCCGAGATAGCCCCAGCCTCGAAGGGATCCCTGCCACTTCCTGAATTGGGACTGTTCAGGGAACATCAGCTCACCTCGCAACCCTGCTCTTGCTGCCCTTCTTGTCGCTGCTTGTGCCCGGATCAGAGCGCTTCCCACACCTGAGAGAAAGCGTTCGGAAGGGATCCCTACTCTCTGCCCGCCGATTGAGTACGCCTATTCAATGGAAATGGATTGGGGGCCGTTGGAGCGACCGGAAGGCGGGGGCTCCTCCACCCTCAGCCCCTGGGACTCCAGCCAACTGCGCAAGGGATCCTGCTTCACATCCAAACGCAGCAGGCCGCTGAGAAAACCGCCACAAAACGGAACAGGATTGCTCAGAAAGGTCTTCCAGACCTCATTCATCTCCATAGCCGCAACACCAACCACCCCCCCAATCCTAGCAAGGCCGGCAGGTGGGGATCCCCTCCCTTGGCTAGACGGCAATCAACTTCTCTCGGTTTATGTTCTGCAGCACACTAAAAATGCTGTTGCCAATGCGCTGGAACTCTTTACTGCTTTTGTCGGCAAAGTGCAATACCCAAGGAAGCCTACAGGCTTGAAAACCACTGGCGGGATGAAGCTGGGAGAGATGGTAAGTTTGTATAGCCAGAACTTCCAAAGGAGTGTTGCCGTGTTCATGGACAACTCGCAGCGGTCTTGCGCTGCCAATTGGCACCGAGGACTTCTTAATGGGCTGGCTTGTTACGAGCATAAATGACCTTCGTTCATGGTCAAAAATGACAGTGCCCATTGCAGCGTCTCTATAGCTTCCTTTTTCCTCTCTTCCCATTCTGACTGTGCCACTTTTGCGCACTCCAACAATATCCACAGCAATCTTTTCTTTTATTAGTTCCTCAATTGTTTTATCAAATTCGCCTCTTTGAACTAAGCCATCCCTCATCAAAAGAACCTTTCTAGGGTATCGATGAAATTTGTTGTAGAATCTATTGACGAGCTTGGACACGGTTTGATAAATTGCCTCGCCGGAAAAAGTTTCTCCTCTTTGTATATCGGGCAACTCCCAGCCTAAGCTTTGACCATTGGCCAGTACCGCGAAGGCAGAGGTTCCGTAGTAAAGCTCTCGATTCGTCCCCACATCAAAACCAATGGTAAGCTCGGAGCACTCAGGATGATCGAGGGGTTCAAGCAACACGGGTTGCCACGCAGCTTTACACAGAAGTCCTAGTACGACATTTAGAGCTTTGTAGGGGTCAGCTCCAGGAATCATAAACTGAGTTGCTATTCCTGCTCGAAGTGCTTGCAAGCGGATCTTTTGCTTGTGCTCATTAGGCGACAAGGGCATGACAACCAGAACGGTTTTGATCCCTTTGTCGGCCCAGCTTTGCCAAAACCTCTGTTGAGCAAGGTCGCCTTCAGGCAAATCTTGACGGGTTGCGTAAAAGTCTATTTCAACTCTTGCTCCGCTCTTTTTAGCTACTTCAAGTAGGCACTTGCGAACCTCAGTAGGATACTCACGTTTATTATCGTCAAGATTTAGAAGTCCAAACTTTGTCTCGCCAACTCTTGCACATCCTTGGTACCTAACTCTGGCTGGGTTCTCGATTGCTTGATTGTTGCGACCCAGTAGTCTTGGCCTTGGCAGGATATAGCCCTCTATTTTCAGAGGCTGAATTCTCTCTTGAGCAATGGGAGATTTGTAGATTCTTCTTATGATAGTCTCTGCAACTTTTTTAGACCCTTGAAGTCTATATTCTAAACTTTTTCTAGAATGCTCGATGACCGAAGCACTGACTTTTTTACCAGGATTTCTAGCATCTTCTATGCTGGCCAGTATCTCCAAAGTTAAGACAGGCGATAGCCTTCGAGACAGATGGGGAAAACACCCTCGACCTGAAGATACTTCGACTACCCAGGAGCTTTCCACTTCCTCTCTAGGTGCACTGTGCTTCTGCAAATGATACTCCGCTAGACTCATGTTCAGCTCTGGCAATTGAATCTCCCACGGCGACTGTTTGGAAAGGATACCCAGATATTCCCAAGTCTGGCGTTTATCGTATGTATTCTGGACCCAATGGATCGGGACATCTGGATATTTATCAAGCCACTCATGCAAGGTCCATGGCGTGTAGAAATGGTACTGAACATCTATCTCTATGTACAGCTCACTGTCCTGGTTGACAACAACATCTATTCTTCTTCCTTCGTGGATTTTCCAACCCTCTCCACAATCAACTTCTTCCTTCTTCCACCAAAGTAAGCTGCCTCCTGATGTTTCAACTTCGGTTTTCCCAGAGTATAAAGATTTGAGACACAGCCGTAGCCTCCTACGCTCAAAGCTTTCGAGGGCATCTTTTTCTTGGACATTGGTGCAGTTTAGAACTCTCTGTCCAATTTCCTCTAGTTCCCCGTCCTTTGTCTTAAGTTTATCGGGGTCAACCTTTTCCCGGGCTATAATGCAGCCCTCTAGAGGAACAGCCACTACACCTAGCTGATTACAAACCCTTGCGAGGGCTTTGTGCTCTTCCCCCGGAGCGGGGAGAGGGTTTGGCTTGCAATGGTATCCGTAGAAGGTGAGATCCTCCTGAGTTAGCCTCTTAACGAAGAAGCGATTAAGAGTAACCTCAACTTTCTTCTGGAGTAAATTCATTGGCAGACTCTAGTTTCAAGTTTCTCTCTAGGATCTCTAGGATAAGCTCTAATTCTCCTGCTCTTCACGAGGGATCTCCAAACAACCCTGGCGGAGCCAAATCTCTGCTGATCGCCTCCGCCTGAAACCGACCGCTCATGCCCACCACCTGCCACTCGGCGCTGCGATTTCCCTGGCGGAAGCGCAGCCGTCGGGCTCGCAACGGCACCACTTCTACGGCTTCTACCAGAAATTGTTGGTATTCGCCCAAATAGTCTCGGTAATCCGGGGGCAAGTCAGCGCTGCTGTTGATTTGAATCCAAAACACCCGTCCTGCTTCGTTGCCATAGGCGCGGATTTGTTCCTGGCCGCGGTATTGCTCCACCCCGCGCAGCCGCTGTCGTCCCACCTGCACAGACTCAGCCCACTCCGGCAAGGGATCCCCCAAGCTGATCGACCAAGCCGGCCCGCTCAGCCCTAGCCAACAGAGCAGCAGTAGCCCCCAAACCCAAGGCCATCTGTGCAGCGTGCTGTTCCCGGTTTTCAAGGCTCGGCCGAACATGGCAAGTTCTTCTCCGCAAGTGATCCCAATGCTTTTGGATGTTGAAAACAACTTCGTCTCAACGTAGGCGAAAGCCGATCCGACCGCCTTCAATATCAAAGGCAACGTCGGCGTTGAAAAACAGTGGCATGCCCAACAGTTGCACTCCTTGGTTGCCGTTAACAAAAATCCGATCCCGGCTGGGCGTAATGGGAAAGCCAACCCGAATGCGGTAGTCAAAAGCCCCCTCCAGCACAGCTCGCCATTCAGCGCCGGGGGGCAAGGTCGAGGTGGAGAAAGGAGCTGCCCCCAACAGCCTGACATTGAGAAAAATGTCGGAAGAACCACTGTCAAAAACGGTGGGGCTGAGGGCATTTTGAATGGAAGTGTTGCTAATGCTGTAGGCCACTTGCAAAGCCTCATCCCGCCAGATGGGTGTGCCATCGGGAAAGCTTCCCACCTGGGGAAACTGCCGGAAATTGAAGCCGGCGGTGTTGGCAGCCGTTAGGCCAACCGTGAACAGGCCCTGGGTGGAGTTGAAGCCCCCCGTTTGAATAATGTACCCAGAGCGGAAATTGCCCGGAAGACGGGTGAGCGGGCTAAACAGCTCCCGGTTGGGGCTGCGCTCATCCAAGGATGTGCCTAGGATCCCAGCAAAAGGCCGTCCTGGCCCAAACAGATTGTCGGAACAGTTGGCCACCAGTGGCTCCACGCAAGTGATTTGGTCGATCAACTGAATTGTTACCGGCTCTCGACTGGGGATCCCGCCTATGCTGAAGGGGGCGCGGGCCAACACCCCGATAAATTGCGTGCCATCTCCGAACGTCACAGTGGAAGGGATCCCCGTCCGCTCCAGGCCAAAGCGACCTGCTGCTGTCGCTATGATGCGCAAACCTGCCGAGCCGGTATCCAGTAACACCTCAGCTCCGCTCCCGGCCACCCCCACTGTCAGGCCCAGGAGCTTGAAGCGGCTGTTGCCCAGGGTACGCACCGGCATGGGAATCGACTCGGTTCCCGGCTGAGGCGGGAGAGGGATCAACGCAGGGGGGGAAGCTGCAGATTCCCCCTGGCCAGAACAGCCGGCACCGAGCAGCAGCAAGGCCAAGATCCCAACTAGGGCGATTGCCATTCCCCAAGGGCTGTGCCAAGCCCGCCCAGACCGTGGCTCATTCTTTGGGCTTGACCTCACCTGCATTGAATACCCACACTGAATTAAAAGGAGCCTAGCCCGGTTGCAACCGGTAAACAGCACGCTCAAACCTGGGGGATTTGGATCCCGGCCAAGGACAGTGTACACAAAGCTGGCTGAGGGAGAGTGCGCAATAGCGCTGTCAACTGTGGAGTTGTGGGGCTGGATGGGCTGCAGCCTACAGCATTAGCTCCGCCTGCCAATCGACCACTTTTTGGAAGCGAAAAGCGCCTGCCAGGGCTCCCCAAACCTGCTGGTGGGTGATGGGATCCATCCCTCGGTCATGGCTGCAAAACTCGCTCTCGCTCAGGTGCAAGGTGGTCTGCAGATAAGTGGTTTGGCCGTTGCGCACCACGCAACACCGGCACCCCGGCTCCGTCACGCCGACAAAGAGGGATCCCTGCCTCTTCACATGCACATCACACCCCTCTAGATAGGCTAGGTCGGCAGCCTGCAGTTGACTCAGTTGGTCTGCCCTTTCCCGAGCACAGCCCCGCCACCGCTGCGGCTCCAGAGGGCGGTAGTTGCGAATCAGGATCCCAGCGCTTGCCTGAGTCAATTCCACCACCGCCTGCCGATAGGGATCTTCCAAATGGCCACTGTAGGCTTGCTCCACATAAAAGCCGATCCCGCCCAAAACTTGGGCCGGCAAGGGGCGGTAGGCCACTCGGATTTGGGCAAAAAACGGTGGATTCTCCCAGGCTTGCTCTTGGTTGCTGAAGTCTCCTGCCAGCCAACGCGCCATCTGCAGCAGCTCTGGGGAAGGAGTGCGATCCAACCCAATAGGCATAAGCGGGCATCCAGAACTTCTGTAAAAGGTGTGTACCGAAAATCTTAGGGAATCGAAGAGAACCTTCTCAGATTTTGCCCCAACCTCAGGCCCGACCGAGGATTGCAGCAAGTGTTAAATTATGTATCCTTTATGAGAATGTTCGCTCCGATACTGAAAATGGATCCCTTGCAAGCTGCAAAGCCGCGATCGGGGCTGACATCTTTGTTCATATTGTAAAGCTAGGCAAAGAAACATTCTCTTTTGTAAAAAACTACTCCCGCGAAGGACAGGGAGAACAGCCTGGGATCCGAGATGGGAAGCAGGTTGGAAACCGATCTAAGACCTTTTGCGCGAGGTAAAGCCGATTTACATTTTTTGATTTCATCGCTTCTTGCCTTCGCGGTAGAAAAAGACTGGAAACAAGGCGAGCCAGCTTCTCCTCGTCTGCCCAGTTGAGGTTGCTAGCAGCGGCTGAGGCTCCTTAGCCCAAGTCCGATCCCTTGGATGAAGGCCTGGATCTGGGAGCGAGCTTCGCTTGCTCATCTTGGTTCTATCGGCTTCGATCCCGTCGGCGGTTCTGTGAGTTAAACAGCACCTCTCGGCACTGGGGATCCAAGCGGTGTTGCATTCCTGGCCGGCAGGTGCTCTCTTGTCCGCTGCAGGGAATGTGGATTCATAACCTCTTTTACTTTCGCTAGGGAGATTCAAAACCATGAACGATGTATTTGGCAAAGTGGTTGCACAAGCTGACTCCAAAGGCGCTTTTTTGGGAGAGAACGAGTTTGCCGCTCTCCAGCAGGTAATTGCCGAGGGGAACAAGCGTTTGGACGCTGTGAACCGCCTCACCAGCAATGCCTCCAAGATCGTGACCGATGCCATCCGTCAGTTGTTCGCCGAGGAGCCCAATTTGAACGCTCCCGGTGGTCCTGCCTACCCCAGTCGTAACGTAGCCGCCTGTATGCGGGACATGGACATTATTCTCCGCTACATCACCTACGCAGTGGCAGCCGGAGATGCCAGTGTGCTGAACGAGCGCTGCTTGAACGGCCTGCGGGAAACCTATCAAGCCTTGGGCACCCCCGGTAGCTCGGTGGCCAACGGCATCCAAAAGATGAAAAAGGCTGCGGTGGCGGTGGTAAACGACCCCAACGGCATCACCCGGGGCGACTGCAGCGCTCTGATTGCCGAAATCGAATCCTACTTCGATCGCGCTGCTGCTGCTGTGGTTTGATCCCCTTTGGGCTGAAGTTTCTGTTGTGTCCGGATCCAGTTGCGAAGACCTCTCTGGGATCTAAGACAACTCGGGTTGGCAGGGGATCCCTGGAAAAGCAACTTTATTTTGCAGCGATTTTGCAGTTGAGACTTTGCAGCTTTGGCCTTGTTCTTTGCATTGAGCTTGAGTTAAGTAAAGGAGCGTTTTGAATCATGCAAACCCCAATTGTTGACGCCATCGCCACTGCCGATAGCCAAGGGCGCTACCTGAGCAACAGCGAATTGCAGGCCATCAATGGCCGTTTTCAGCGGGCTGCCGCCAGCATGGAAGCCGCTCGAGTTCTGAGCAGCCGTGCCGACGAGCTGGTGCGCGGTGCCACCGAAGCCGTTTACGCCAAGTTCCCCTACACCACCCAACCCGGTGGGCAGTGCCACACCCAAGCTGGCAAGGACAAGTGCGCCCGTGACGTGCGCCACTACCTGCGCTACATCACCTACTGCTTGGTAGCCGGTGGCACCGGTCCTCTGGACGAGTATCAGTTGGCCGGGATCCGCGAAATCAACGCCGCTTTTGAGCTCTCCCCCAGTTGGTTCATCGAAGCCCTGCGCTACATCAAAGCCAACCACGGCCTGACCGGGCAAGCGGCCACCGAAGCCAACACCTACATCGACTACGCCATCAACGCGCTCAGCTAAACCCTTGGCTTGGGATCCCTCTAAAAGGGCGACGCCGGCTAGCCAGTTGGCTCATCCCATAAACCAGGGGGGATGGCGAGGGAAGGTTGTTGAGGGCAACGGTGGTGAGCCTGCTACGTTGCGGAGAGATACGTTTGACCACGTGGGTTTGCGGATCAGTCTCCCCAATAGGAAGGCGCCACTGTTGCTCTTCTGCAGCTTGGGGCTGCCGATTTTTGATTTCTAATTTTAGTTTTCGATTTCTACAGTCGTTTCAGGCTAGGGTGAGACGCCTGGGCTATTGATCGCGCCAGCGGGACGGAGTCCTTGAAAAGCCTTTTGGCCCCCTGCATTATTGCTCCGCAACGCCGACGCGACGACGCAACCAACACTTTAGGTGTGGGTGCAATGTCCTAGCTTGAATCGAAATGACCCTAAACGCAAGCTTGTTCTCAATCTGTGTCCATTCAGTTCAATCGGGGGAATTAGCATGAGTGCAATTACAGCGGCAAGCCGGATGGGGATCCGGGGCATTACGGAGACCACCCCACTGGAGTTGCGCCCCAACGCCAGCCAGGATCAGCTCAATGCGGTGCTGCGGGCCATCTACCGTCAGGTGCTGGGCAACGACCATTTGTTTGGGGCCGATAGGAAGGAGCTAGCCAGTGCGGAATCGCTGCTGCGCCAGGGCAGCCTGACGGTGCGGGAGTTTGTGCGATTGATCGCCAAGTCCGAAGCCTACAAAAAGCGGTTTTTCTACCCCAACTCGCAAACCCGGGCCATCGAGCTCAATTTCAAGCATCTGCTGGGACGCGCTCCCACCAGCCCCAAAGACATCGCCCGCCATTTGGACATCTACCAATCTGGCGGCCACAGCGCGGAGATCGATTCCTACATCGACAGCCCAGAATACCTAGAAGCTTTTGGAGACAACATCGTCCCCTACCCGCGTGGGTTTGAATACCGCAAGGCTCATTCCACCCGCGACTTTACCAATCTCTTCGCTCTCTACGGGGGCTACGCCAACAACGATCGCTCCCAAGGGCCCAGACCCCGTCTGATGATGCCTTTGGCCACCGGGTTTACCCCGGCCATTCGCCGCATTGGGGTGCGGGGCCTGCTGCCGCCCAGCCCCATTTCCAAACACCTGGGGCCGCCAACGGGCCAGTCGGATCGCATGTTCTGTGTGGAAGTGACCCGACTGCTGAATCCGCCTTCGGCGCTGGCCACTTCCAGCCGAGTGCGCAAATCCAACCAGCAGATTTTCGTCTCTGTCGATCAACTGTCGGCAACAATGCAGCGGTTGCTCAAATCGGGCGCCAAGATCGTCAGTGTCCGCAGCGCTTAATCCCTTCTCGGTGTCTTCTCCGTTGTCGATTCCATGACCACTGCTGTTCCTCTGGATCCCAATCCGTCGGTGGATCTCACCCCGGCTGGACAAATCGCCAAGCTGCGCCACGGGGATCCAGGGGAACGCTACTATGCGGCTTGGTGGCTGGGGCGCATGCGCATTGCCGAAGGGATCCCTGCCCTGATCGAGGCCCTGGCCGATGAAACGGATCGCACCGCTCAAGGGGGATATCCGCTGCGGCGCAACGCTGCTCGTGCTTTGGGTAAACTGGGATCCCTCGCCGGGATCCCTCCCCTGAAGGCGGCTTTGTCTTGCTCCGATGGCCAAGTGGTGGCAGCGGCTGCCCAGGCGCTGGTTGAGATTGCCCTTGCCAACAACCTCCATAGGGATCCCGACGAAGTGGAAAAGCTGGGATCCGCTTTGCTGGAAGGGCTGCGCCGTGTGGAGCGAGGACTGCAAACAGAAGCTCAAGCCGCCCTAGAGGCCATTATCGAGGCTCTTGGACAACTGCAGGTGGCTGCTGCCCTGGAGCCAATTCGTCCTTACCTAGAGCACACTTCCATTCGCTTGCAATGTGCGGCGGCGCGGGCCTGCTATCGTCTCACCGGGGATCCGGCCTTTGCCCAGCCTCTGCTGTCGGTGTTGGATCACGACAACATCCATCTGCGGCGGGCTGCCCTTTTGGACTTGGGGGCCAGCGGCTATTTGCCGGCAGCACAGGCCATTGCGGCGGCGGCGGTGGAGGCCAACCTGAAGCTCCTCGCCCTCAAACAGTTGGTGGAGATCAACCTGGAACAACATCAAAGGATCCCCGGTGCTGAGCTGCAGCAGGTGCTCCGGCTGATCGACGAGCTGCTGTGAGCGGTGGTGCTTCTGGGCCCTTGCTGTTCACATTAGCGGGACGGAGTCCTTTGCAACTGACCTATCAAGGCATTGCCCATGAGTTTGTGTATCCCTCTGCAGCGATTCAAAGCCGTCAGAATCTGTCCGCTCGGCACCAGGGTTGGGCTCCGTGGCTGTAGCACTGCCTCAGTCTTTTGCCTTCCCGTATCGAGGTGCCGCCCTCAGTTTTGGAGCAAGGGCAACAGCAAGGATCCCTGAGGTGCAAGGGATCCCCTCAAGTTTCCTCTCGAAAGCACTTCATGACCTTGGTCGAGGAAACCCATCGGCGGAACCTGCTGCACCGGCTGCAGGAGCGCATCCGTTCTGCTCAAGCCCGTGGGGATGAGCATCTGTTGCAGCAACTGGAACAGGAACGGCAACTGTTGGCCTGACAAGCTCGCTGCCTGCCCAAGGGATCCAGCTAATGCCCGACAATTGCCCAGAAGGGTTCGATATTCCCGATAATGGGAAGCGGCTCCTGGGATTCAAAGAGGGATCCGGGATCAGCTAGAAATCGCAGGAGCCCCGCACTGTACCCGTAGGGTCAGTGTCGGGAGGAATGCGAGGTTACAATAGAACTATGACCCAAGTCCTGACCGTCTCCTGCAAGCTCAAGGTGTCCCAGTCGCAGGCCGCCAAATTGGACGCGACTTTGGA